>JAYNNS010000093.1:0-9303 GCA_038112835.1 Curvibacter sp.
GGCTGCGGGCCTGCCGCTCAAGCTGGCGCGCGGTACCGGCCGAGGCCTGCAGACGGCCGGCGTGGCCGCTGGCGCCTTGTGCCAGCTGGCCCAGGGTCCGGCGCAGCGCTTCCAGCCCGGCGTCCTGCGCCCGGCTGTGCTGGCTGATCTCGGCCAGGGTCTGCGCCACGCGCTGCACCTGCGCCACCACGTCCTGCATGGTGTGGCCGGCCCGCTCCACCAGCCTGCCGCCCTGGGCCACGCTGCTGACCGAGGCTTCGATGAGCTGCTTGATCTCCTTGGCCGCGGCGGCGCTGCGACCGGCCAGCGCCCGCACCTCGGTGGCCACCACGGCGAAGCCGCGGCCCTGCTCGCCGGCGCGCGCGGCTTCCACCGCGGCGTTGAGCGCGAGGATGTTGGTCTGGAAGGCGATGCCGTCGATCACGCCGATGATGTCTGCGATCTTCTTGCTGCTGGCATTGATCTCGCCCATGGTGCTCACCACCTCCTGCACCACGGCGCCGCCCTTCTGCGCCACGGTCGAGGCGCTGGCGGCCAGCTGCGAGGCCTGGCGCGCGTTGTCGGCGCTGTGCTGCACGGTACCGGTGAGCTGTTCCATGGCCGAGGCCGTGGACTGCAGGTCGCTGGAGGTCTGCTCGGTACGCTGGGACAGGTCCTGGTTGCCGGTGGCGATCTCGGCGCTGGCCGTGGCAATGCTGTCCGTGCTCTGGCGCACCTGCAGCACCATGCGGGCGAGCGCATCGTTCATGCGTGCCAGCGATTTCATGAGATCCCCGAACTCGTCGCCGCGCGAGGTGTCGATGCGTGCGCTCAGATCGCCTTCGGCGATGCGTGCGGCCAGCCGGTTGGCCTCTTCCAGCGGCTGGCGGATCGAGCGGATCAGCACTGCCGCGCCCGCCAGGATCGCCGCCAGGATCAGCGCCACCGCCCCGCCGGCGATCTGGATCGTGAGGCTGCGCGAGGCGGCGACCTCCTCGGAATAACGCTTCTCGGCGTGCTCCTCGATCTCCACCAGCTCGCGCAAGGCGGCCACATAGGCGCTGACGGCCGGCGCGTACTTCTCGTTGACCAGCCGCTGTGCCCCCTCGCTGTCGCCGCTGGCCTTGGCCTGCTGTGCCTGGTTGCGCACCTCGATCATGGCCTTGCGCAGGCCGGCGATCTTGTCCATCTGCGCCTGCTCCTCGGCGCTGAGCGTCATGGCCTCGATGGACTGCTGCACCTTGGAGATGCGTGCCGTGGTCGCCTTGATGTCGGCGGCCATGCGCTCCTCGACCCCCGGGTCGAAGGTGATGATCATGGCCACGGTGCGCGCCGCATTGGCCTCGGTCAGGCCGGCCCAGCTGCTGGCCAGATTGACCCGGCTGTTGAGCGCGCGCAAGGTGCCCTCGCTCTCGGCCGTGAGCCGGGCGGAACGGATGCCGGCAAAAGCGATCAGGACCGTCAGCGACACCACGATCACGGCGACCCCGAGCCAGAGCTTGGTCGCCACATGCATGTTCTTGAAGTTCATCCCATACCCCTATGAGTAATGGCCCATTCTAGTTCGTGGGGACTTGCGCGACGCGGGGATCAGAGACGGTCGATGACCTGCTTTTCCACCTTTTGCAGGTCGGAGGCCCGGACCCGCCCGGGCGCGATCTCGGCCAGCGGCCGCAGCACGAAGGCGCGCTCACGCATGCGCGGATGCGGCAGAGTCAGCTGCGGATCGTCGAGCCGCAGGTCGCCGTAGAGCAGCAGGTCCAGGTCCAGCGTGCGCGGGGCGTTGGGCCAGGGGCGTTCGCGCCCGGCCTGCTGCTCCAGCCGCTGCAGCTCGGCGAGCAGGGCGTAGGCGGACAAGGTGGTCCGCAGCTCGGCCACGGCATTGATGTAGTCCGGCCCCGAGGAATCGACGGGAGCACTGCGATACAGGGACGAGGCGCGCAGCCGCCGCGTCTGCGGCAAGCCGTCCAGATCCTGCAGGGCCTGGCGCACGGCACCCTGCGCATCGCCCAGATTGGCACCGAGCGCGACGTAGGCCGTCACCGGCGCGGGTGCCGTCATGATCAGTCCTGCGCGTCCGGCCCCGCGTCACCGGATTTCTTGGCGCCGGAACGACGGCGGCGGCGACGCTTCTTGGGTGCGGCGGCCTCATCAGCGGCCGGGACCGTGCTGTCGTCCGGTCGGGCCGGCGCCGGACCGCGCTCCGCGCCGCCACGCGGCGAGCGCGGTGCCTTGGCACGCTGGCGCGCCTGCTCCTCGCGCACCTGGTCCACCATGTCCTGGCGCAGTTCGTCGTTGGCCAGGCTGAAGTCCTCCCACCAGTCGGCCAGCACCTCCTCGATCTCGCCCGTGTCCGCACGCAGGCGCATGAAATCGAAGCCGGCACGGAAGCGCGGCTGCTCCACCAGGCCGAAGGGGGTGTTGCCCACGCGCTTGTCGAAGCGCGGCTGCATCATCCAGATCTCGCGCATGTCGGCGGCCAGCTTGCCGCGGCCCGAGACATCGCCGATGCGGGCATTGAAGACGTCGTCGATCGCGTCCTGCAGCGCCGGATGCGCATGCTGCTTCTTCTGCCGCTGGGCCCAGCCCGCGCGCACGTCGGACCAGAGCACGCAGGCCAGCAGGAAACTCGGCGCCACGGGCTTGCCCTCGCCGACCCGGCGGTCGGTGTCTTCCAGCGCGGCCTGCACGAAAGGCTCGTCGGCACGCTCGACCACCAGATCCAGCAGCGGGTAGATGCCGCGCGCCAGGCCGAGCTTGCGGAGCTGCGCGATGGTGGCCAGCGCGTGGCCGGTCTGCAGCAGCTTGAGCATCTCGTCGAACAGGCGGCTCTGCGGCACGTCCACCAGCAGGGCCTTGGACTCCTTGAGCGGCTTGGCCGTGCCGGCCTCGAGCTTGAAGCCCAGGGCGCTGAGCTTGGCCGCGAAACGCACGGCACGGATGATGCGCACCGGGTCTTCGCGGTAGCGCGTGGCCGGATCGCCGATCATGCGCAGCACGCGCTTGCCGGCATCCTTGAAGCCGCCGTGGTAATCCACCACGACCTGGGTCGCCGGGTCGTAGTACATGGCGTTGACCGTGAAGTCGCGCCGCGCGGCGTCCTCGTCCTGCGGGCCCCAGACGTTGTCACGCAGCACGCGGCCGCTGGCGTCCACGGCGTGCTTCATGCCCGCGAGCTCGCTCTTGCTGGTGCGCTCGTTGCCGGCCACCTGCTCGGCCGCGGCATTGTCCAGGTAGGCGCGGAAGGTGGAGACCTCAATCACCTCGTGCTCGCGCCCGCGGCCGTAGACCACATGCACGATGCGAAAGCGCCGCCCGATGATGAAGGCACGCCGGAACAGGCCCTTGACCTGCTCGGGCGTGGCGTCGGTAGCGACGTCGAAGTCCTTGGGCCGCAGTCCGAGCAGCAGGTCGCGCACGGCGCCCCCCACGATGTAGGCCTCGTAGCCCGCGTCCTGCAGGGTCTGCACCACGTCGATCGCGCGCTTGTCCACCAGGGACGGATCGATGCCGTGCTCGGCCGCGGCGATCTCGCGGCGCTTGCCGAAGGCCGACGGGGTGCTGCGCTTGCCGAGCAGCTTGTCGATGATTTTCTTGATCATTGCTTGAAGAGGTCCAGGATCCGCCAGCCGCGTTCCCGGGCCAGGGCGCGCAGGCGGTCGTCGGGGTTGGTGGCCACCGGATGGTCCGCATTGTCCATCAGGGGCAGGTCGTTGGTCGAATCGGTGTAGAAGGTGACGTGCGCCTGCTCGCGCGCCAGGCCGCGGGCCGCCAGCCAGTCCTGGAAACGCCGCACCTTGCCTTCGCGGAACGAGGGCGTGCCCCGGATCTCGCCGGTGATCCAGCCCGCATTGTCGCGCATCAGCTCGACCGCGATCAGCTGCTCCACACCGAAGCGGTCGGCGATGGGCCGGGTCACGAACTCGTTGGTGGCCGTGATGATCAGCACTTCGTCGCCGGCGCGCTGGTGGCCGCGCACCAGCTCCAGCGCCTGCGGCCGCAGCGCGGGCTCGATGACCTCGGCCATGAAGCGCTCGCGCGCGGCCAGGGCCTGCTGCGGGCCGCGCAGGCGCGCGGCCTCGGTGGCAAAGCGCACATAGTCGTGCACATCCAGCGTGCCGGCCTGGTAGTGGGCATAGAACTCGTCGTTGCGGCGCGCGAACTCCACCGGGTCGGTCCAGCCGATGGTGATGGTGAACTGGCCCCAGGAATAGTCGGAGTCGATGGGCAGCAGCGTGTGGTCCAGGTCGAACAGCGCCAGTTTCTTTTTGTCGCTCATATCTCTTGCAGCATGGCCTTGATCAACGGGATCGTGATGGCGCGCTGGGTCTGCAGCGCATAGCCGTCCAGGTGTTCGAGCAGCTGCATCAGGCTGCCCAGGTCGCGACTGAAGCGGGTCAGCATGAAGTCCATGACCTCGTCGCTAAGGAAGACACCGCGTGCGTCGGCGGCGCGGCGCAGCACGGCGCGGCGCTCGGCTTCGCTCAGCACCTGCAGGCCGTACACATGGCCCCAGCCCAGGCGCGTGCGCAGGTCCTCGCGCAGCTTCAGGTCGGCTGGCGGCAGCTCGCCCGCGGCCAGCACCCACTGGTGCCCGGTCTGGGCATGGACGAACCAGCTGAAGGCCGCGTGCTGCTGCACGGCGGTGTAGCGCTGCACATCATCGAGCAGCACGGCAGCCCAGCGCTCGTCGAAGGGCGGCGGCTCGGCCACCGTGGCGTCGAGCCAGCCCACCACCGCGCCCTGCTCGCGCAGGGCCTCGCGCACGGCCTTGAGCAGGTGGGTCTTGCCGCTGGCCGACGGCCCCCAGAGATAGGTCGGCACCGGCGAGCGCAACCCGGCCCCCTTGCCATCGCCCACCCACAGGCGCAGGTGCTGCAGCACGGCCTCGTTGGGGCCGGCCATGAAGTTGGCCAGGGTCGGGCCGCTGCCCAGCCCGATGTCCAGCGCGATCTGCTTCATGCGCGGTACACGCTGCTGTCCAGGTAGCGCCGGCGCAGGCGCCGTATCGCCACCAGCAGCACGGCGCTGAGCGGCAGCGCCACCAGGATGCCGACGAAGCCGAACAGCTGGCCGAAGGCCAGCAGGGCGAAGATCACGGCCAGCGGGTGCAGGCCGATGCGCTCGCCCAGCAGGCGCGGCGTGAGGTAGAAGCTCTCGAGCAGCTGCCCCAGGCCATAGACCACCCCCACCATCAGGGCCACGCGGGCCAGCCCGCCGTCACCGCTGAACTCCAGCAGGCCGGCCAGCACGGCCAGCACCAGGCCCACGCCGAAGCCCACATAGGGCACGAAGATGGCCAGGCCCGTGAAGACCCCGATCGGCAGGGCCAGGTCCAGCCCGAAGAGGGACAGCATCACGCTGTAATAGACCGCCAGGATCAGCATCACCAGCAACTGGCCGCGCAGGTACTGGCCCAGCACCGCATCGGACTCGGCCACGAAGCTGTCGTAGCTGCCCCGCAGGCGCTGCGGCACCAGATCGGTCACGCGCCGCACGAGCTGCTTCCAGTCCAGCAACAGATAGAACAGGGCCACGGGAATCAGGATCAGGTTGCCCAGCACGGTCAGCGCCACGCTGCCGCCGATCTTGAGCGAGGCCAGCAGGGAGCCCAGGGCCTCCTCCGAATTGGCGCTCAGGTATTTCATCAGCGCGGGCTTGAGGCTGGCCGTGTCGAAGGTCAGCCGCAGCCCCAGCTCCTGCAGCAGGGGCTGGACACCGGCGTTGAGCCGGTCCACCAGCTGGGGCAGCTGCTCGCGCAGCAGCGGCCACTCGCGCGTGAGCACGGGCACCAGCAGCAGGAACAGGCCCAGTACGGCCAGGACGAAGAGCAGCTCCACGAGCAGCACCGCCAGCAGGCGCGGCATACGGCCACGGGCCAGGGCGTCGAGCTGGTCCACCAGCGGCGTGAGCACATAGGCCAGCACCGCCGCCACGACGAAGGGCGTGAGGACGGGGCCGAGCAGCCACAGGGCCAACACCAGAACCAAGGCGACGGCACCCCAGGCCAGGGCGCTTTTTTGAGGGGTGGACAGGGGCATGGATGGATGCGCCTGCCGCAGCAGGCTGGGTGGAACCCTTAAAATCAGCGCAAATTCTATCGGCCCCGACCTGACACGGCCCGGCCGCCCACCTCATGAGCACCTCCAACACCTCCACCCCCCTCTCCTACAAAGACGCCGGCGTCGACATCGACGCGGGCGACGCGCTGGTCGAGCGCATCAAGCCCCTGGCCAAAAAAACCATGCGCGAGGGCGTGCTCGCCGGCATCGGCGGCTTCGGTGCCCTGTTCGAGGTGCCCAAGCGCTACAAGGAGCCGGTGCTGGTCTCGGGCACCGATGGCGTGGGCACCAAGCTCAAGCTGGCCTTTGAATGGAATATGCACGACACCGTGGGCATCGACCTGGTGGCCATGAGCGTCAACGACGTGCTGGTCCAGGGCGCCGAACCCCTGTTCTTCCTCGACTACTTCGCCTGCGGCAAGCTGCATGTGGACACGGCCGCAGCCGTGGTCGGCGGCATCGCCAAGGGCTGCGAGCTCTCGGGCTGCGCCCTGATCGGCGGCGAGACTGCCGAGATGCCCGGCATGTACCCCGACGGTGAATACGACCTGGCCGGCTTTTGCGTCGGCGCGGTCGAAAAGAGCAGGATCCTGACCGGCCAGGGCGTCCAGCCCGGCGACGTGGTCCTGGGCCTGGCCTCCAGCGGGGTGCACTCCAACGGCTTCTCGCTGGTGCGCAAGTGCATCGAGCGCGCCGGCGCGAGCACCCCGGCCACGCTGGACGGCAAGCCCTTCAAACAGGCCGTGATGGAGCCGACCCGCCTGTACGTGAAGAATGTGCTGGCCGCATTGCAGAAGCACCCGATCAAGGCCCTGGCCCACATCACCGGTGGCGGCCTGCTGGAGAACATTCCGCGCGTGCTGCCCGAGGGCACGGCCGCCCACCTCAGCAAGGGCAGCTGGCCCCAGACCGAGCTCTTCGCCTGGCTGCAGAAGACCGCGGGCATCGACGATTTCGAGATGAACCGCACCTTCAACAACGGCATCGGCATGGTCGTGGTGATCGACGCCGCCAGCGCCGCAGCCACCGCGCAGACCCTGCGCGAGCTCGGCGAGCAGGTCCACGAGATCGGCGTGATCGCCCCGCGCGGCGACGGCGCCCCGGTCGTCGTCGCCTGAGACCCCTCGCGCAAGGCTGGCCGTGACACCAGCCCCGACGCCCCGCCTGCCCGCCGGCATCTGGGCGCTGGGCTTCGTCAGCCTGCTGATGGACATCTCCTCCGAGCTGATCCACAGCCTGCTGCCCGTCTTCCTCGTTACCGGCCTGGGCGCCAGCATGCTGGTGGTGGGCCTGCTCGAAGGCGCCGCCGAAGCCACGGCGCTCATCGTCAAGGTCTTTTCGGGCGCCCTGAGCGACTGGTGGGGCCGACGCAAGCCGCTGGCCGTGCTGGGCTACAGCCTGGGAGCCTTCACCAAACCCCTGTTCGCGCTGGCCACGTCGGTGGAGCCGGTCATCGCCGCCCGGCTGCTGGACCGTGTCGGCAAGGGCATCCGCGGCGCGCCGCGTGACGCGCTGGTGGCCGACATCGCACCGCCCGAACTGCGCGGCGCCGCCTTCGGTCTGCGCCAGAGCCTGGACACGGTGGGTGCCTTCCTCGGTCCCCTGCTGGCCATGGGCCTGATGTTGCTGTGGGCCAATGACTTCCAGGCCGTGTTCTGGGTCGCCGTGATCCCGGCTTTCCTCTGCGTGGCCCTGCTGGTGCTGGGCGTGCGGGAGCCGGAGCGGCCGGCCGGCGCCCCGCGCACCCACCCGATCCGGCGCGAGAACCTGCGCCGCCTGTCGCGGGCCTACTGGTGGGTGGTGGGCATCGGTGCGGTCTTCACGCTGGCGCGCTTCTCCGAGGCCTTCCTGGTGCTGCGCGCCCAGCAGGGCGGCCTGCCGCTGGCCTGGGTGCCGCTGGTGCTGATCGCCATGAACGTGGTCTACGCCCTGGGCGCCTACCCTTTCGGCAAGCTGGCCGATGCCGTCGATCACCGCAAGCTGCTGGCCTGGGGGCTGCTGTTGCTGATCGGCGCCGACGGGCTGCTGGCCTGGAGCGATCACGGCCTCGGGTTTTGGGGCGGGGTGCTGCTCTGGGGCCTGCACATGGCCATGACCCAGGGCCTGCTGGCCACCATGGTCGCCGACACCGCCCCGGCCGACCTGCGTGGCACCGCCTTCGGCATGTTCAACCTCGTGAGCGGCGTGGCCATGCTGTTGGCCAGCGCGCTGGCCGGCCTGCTCTGGGACCGCTGGGGCGCCTCCTGGACCTTCCTGGGCGGCGCGCTCATCAGCCTGCTGGCACTGGCCCTGCTCGCTCTGGGCCGCCCGCCCGCCCCGGCCCACGCCTAGCCAGCGCGGATGGCCGCACCGTGAAGTGTTGCTTTTCGCTACAAAATCCCTAGCTGCCCCCACCAGCCGGGACTGGACTTTCCACGGGTTTCGCGCCACACTGCAACCTTTGGTTCATCGCCAGGAGCCTGGATGCCTGTCATCGCCGTGGTCAATCGCAAGGGAGGGAGTGGCAAAAGCACACTCGCGGCTCACCTCGCGGCCTGGTGCGCCCATCAGGGACATGCCGTCATGCTCGGCGACGTGGACCGCCAGCAATCCACCCGTTCCTGGCTGCGCAAGCGCAACGAAGCCCTGCCCGCGATCGCCCCCTGGACCGTGGACCAGAACATCCTGCGCGTCCCGGCCGGCATCACCCATGTCGTGCTCGACACCCCCGGCGGCCTGCACGGCTTCGACCTGGCGCGCATGGTCATGTTCGCCGACATCATCCTTATGCCGGTCTGCGGCTCGGCCTTCGACCGCGAATCGGCCGCCGACTGCCACGCCGAGCTCATGGCCCTGCCGCGCGTGGCCACGGGCCGCTGCAAGGTCGCCTGCATCGGCATGCGCCTCGACACCCGCACCCGCACCCCGCAGGTGCTCAAGGAATGGGCCACAGGTCTGGGCATGCCTTTCCTCGGCGTGCTGCGTGAATCACAGGCCTATGTGCAGTGCCTGGAACGCGGCATGACCCTGTTCGACCTGCAGCCCGAGCGTGTGCCCACGGACCTGCGCCAGTGGGAATCCATCCTGGCCTGGCTGCGTCCCCAGCTGGCACTCCACAACGCGCCCGCCGCCCCGCCCCCCCAGTCCGCTCGCGTGCCGACGCCCCCGGCCGCCCCACTGCCCAGCCGGCTGCTGGCCAGTCCGCCAGCCACCCAGCCGCCCATGGGCTTGCGTACGCCGGCACCGGCGCCCCGGGCTGTGCCGCCCGTCCTCCCGACCGCCC
>JAYNNS010000094.1:0-9260 GCA_038112835.1 Curvibacter sp.
CAGCAGCTGGCGGCATTCGCGCTCGTCGGCCGGGCAGGCCACGGCCAGGTTGGGGATGCAACGCAGGTAGGCGATGTCGTAGTTGCCCGCGTGCGTGGCGCCGTCGGCGCCCACCAGGCCCGCGCGATCGAGCGCGAAGACCACGGGCAGGTTCTGCAGCGCCACGTCGTGGATGAGCTGGTCGTAGCCGCGCTGCAGGAAGGTGGAGTAGATCGCCACCACGGGCTTGAGGCCTTCGCAGGCCAGGCCGGCCGCCAGGGTGACGGCATGCTGCTCGGCAATGCCCACGTCGTAGTAGCGGCCGGGAAAGCGCTGGTGGAACTCCACCATGCCCGAGCCCTCGCGCATGGCGGGCGTGATGCCGACCAGGCGCGGGTCCTGCTCGGCCATGTCACACAGCCAGTGCCCGAAGACCTGGGTGAAGGTCTGCTTGGGCGGTGTCACAGGCTTGACCAGGCCCACGGCCGGATCGAACTTGCCCGGGCCGTGGTAGGCGATGGGGTCGGCCTCGGCCAGCTTGTAGCCCTGGCCCTTCTTCGTGACCACGTGCAGGAACTGTGGACCCTGCAGCTGCTTGATGTTCTCCAGCGTGGGGATCAGCGACTCCAGGTCGTGGCCGTCGATGGGGCCGATGTAGTTGAAGCCGAACTTCTCAAACAGCGTGGCCGGCACCACCATGCCCTTGGCATGTTCCTCGAAGCGCTTGGCCAGCTCGAACAGGGGCGGCGCGCCCTTGAGCACGGTCTTGCCCACCTGCTTGGCCGCGGCGTAGAAGCGCCCGCTCATGAGCTGCGCCAGGTAGCGGTTGAGCGCGCCCACGGGCGGGCTGATGGACATGTCGTTGTCGTTGAGGATGACCAGCAGCTTGCAGTCCTCCACCCCGCCGTGGTTCAGCGCCTCGAAGGCCATGCCGGCCGTCATGGCGCCGTCGCCGATGACGGCGATGGCATGGCGGTCCTCGCCCTTCTGGCGCGCGGCCAGGGCCATGCCCAGCGCGGCGGAGATCGAGGTGCTGCTGTGCGCGGTGCCGAAGGCGTCGTAAGCGCTCTCGCTGCGCAGCGGAAAGCCGCTGATGCCGCCGAGCTGGCGCAGCGTGCCCATGCGTTCACGCCGGCCGGTCAGGATCTTGTGCGGATAGGTCTGGTGGCCCACGTCCCACACCAGCCGGTCTTCGGGCGTGTTGAAGACGTAGTGCAGCGCCACCGTGAGCTCCACGGTGCCCAGGTTGGAGCTGAGGTGCCCGCCGGTCTTCGAGACACTTTCCAGCACGAAGGCGCGCAGTTCGTCGGCCAGGGGGCGCAGCTGGGCGCGCGTCAGCTGGCGCAGGTCGGCCGGATCGTTGATGGCCTGCAGCAGGGGATAAGAAGCAGTCGTCATGCTCAACTCGATCAGCTTGCGCGGTGGATCACCAGGTCGGCCAGCGCGCGCAGGGCCCGCGTGTCGGCCAGGCCGCTGGCCTGCAGCGCGTCCAGCGCCTGGGTGTGCAGCTCCTGCGCATAGCGGCGCGAGCGCTCCAGGCCCAGGATGGAGACATAGGTGGGCTTGTCCTGCTCGGCGTCCTTGCCGGCGGTCTTGCCCAGGGTGGCGGAATCGGCGGTGACGTCCAGGATGTCGTCCACCACCTGGAAGGCCAGGCCGATGGCCGCGCCGTAGTCCGACAGGGCCCGGCCCTCGGCCTGCGTCACCGCACCGCAGGCCGCGCCCATGAGCACGCTGCCCTGCAGCAGCGCGCCGGTCTTGCAGCGGTGCATCTGACGCAGCTGCTCCTCGTCGAGCCTGAGGCCGACGCTGGCCAGGTCGATCGCCTGGCCCCCGGCCATGCCCGCGCTGCCCGCGGCGTGCGCCAGCAGACGGCACAGGCGCGCCTGCATGGCCTCGGGCACGTCCTCGTGCGCGGGCACCAGCAGCTCGAAGGCCAGGGCCTGCAGCGCATCACCGGCCAGCAGGGCCCCGGCCTCGCCATACTTCACATGCACCGTGGGCTTGCCCCGGCGCAACACGTCGTTGTCCATGCAGGGCATGTCGTCATGCACCAGCGAGTAGGCGTGGATCAGCTCCACGGCGCAGGCCGCGCGCAGGGCCGCACGCTCGTGCCCACCCACGGCCTCGCTGGCCGCGAGCACCAGCAGCGGGCGCAGGCGCTTGCCCCCGTCGAGCACGGCGTAACGCATGGCCTCGCCCAGACCGGCCGGCGCATCGACGCCGACCCAGTCCTCGAGCGCACGCTCGACGCGTGCCAGGCGCTCGTCCATCCAGGCGCGCAGGTCCAGCGCCGGGCATGCGACTCCCGCGCCGCGCACTGCGTGGACTGCGTTGTCCCCCAGGGGCGCCTTCGCGCCTGCGGACGGCCCGGCGGTGCTCGTCTTCACTCGGGTGTCCATGTCTTGAGCAGGCCCTCGTCGAGCACCTTGATCTGGTCCTCGACGGCTTCGAGCCGGTCCCGGCAGTACTTGAGCAGCTCGGCGCCGCGCTGGTAGCCGGCCTGCAGCTGGTCCAGCGGCAACTCGCCGGCTTCGAGCCGGGCCACCAGTTGTTCGAGTTCCTGCACGGCCGCTTCGTAGCTGGCGGGCACGGCGGAAGAGGATGAGGCCTTGGGCATGGGGAATTCAGTTCGCGAAACGGTTATTTTAGGCGCTGGGGCTGCGCCGCAGGGCCGGCGGGCCCGTGCGCGGCCACAAATTCTGCGCCGCGCGGCCGGAGGGGATTCACCCCGGGGTACAATCCCCGGTCCTCTCGGCCAGCGGCATCGTCCCTGGCCTTTTCATGTCCATGCGCCTCTGGGCGTACCTCCCTGTGGGGAGCTTTAGGTCAGGTCATCCATGTCTGATTTAAGTCTTCAACTGCAGCAGGCGCACAGCCAGTTACCCGTCAGCAGCTATTTCGACGAGGCGCTGTTCCAGCGTGAGCTGGACCTCCTGTTCAAACGCGGCCCGCGCTACGTGGGCCACACGGCCAGCGTGCCCGAGATCGGTGACTACCACACCCTGCCCCAGGAGCAGGGTGGGCTCGCGCTCGTGCACACGCCCGAGGGCGTGCAGCTGATCTCCAACGTCTGCCGCCATCGCCAGGCCCTGATGCTGCAGGGCCGCGGCTCGCTGCAGCACAACCAGAAGGGCAGCGCCGGCGGCAACATCGTCTGCCCCCTGCACCGCTGGACCTACTCGTCCGCGGGCGAGCTCATCGGCGCGCCGCATTTCGCGCACGATCCCTGCCTCAACCTCAACAACTACCAGCTGCGCGAGTGGAACGGCCTGCTGTTCGAGGACAACGGCCGCGACATCGCCGCCGACCTGGCCGGCATGGGCCCGCGCGCCGAGCTCGACTTTGCCGGCTTCACCCTGGACCGCGTCGAGCTGCACGAGTGCAACTACAACTGGAAGACCTTCATCGAGGTCTACCTGGAGGACTACCACGTCGGCCCCTTCCACCCGGGGCTGGGCCACTTCGTGACCTGCGACGACCTGCAGTGGGAGTTCAAGGAGCACTACTCGGTGCAGACCGTGGGCGTGTCCAGTGCCTTCGAGCGCCCGGGCTCGCCCGTCTACCGGCGCTGGCACGACGCGCTGCTCAAATACCGCAACGGGCACAAGCCCGAGCGCGGCGCGATCTGGCTGACCTACTACCCGCACATCATGGTGGAGTGGTACCCGCACGTGCTCACCGTCTCGACCCTGCACCCGATCAGCGTGGACAAGACGCTGAACATGGTGGAGTTCTATTACCCCGAGGAGATCACCGCCTTCGAGCGCGAGTTCGTCGAGGCCCAGCAGGCCGCCTACATGGAAACCTGCATCGAGGACGACGAGATCGCCGAACGGATGGACGCGGGGCGCAAGATCCTGCTGGCACGCGGCGACAACGAGGTCGGCCCCTACCAGAGCCCCATGGAAGACGGCATGCAGCACTTCCACGAGTGGTATCGCAAGCAGATGGGCACCGAGTGATTCCCCACGAGCGGCTTGCGCGTGCCCGGGCGTTCCCGGGCCCTGATGCCCATCCCCGTTCGGGCTGAGCCCGTCCAACCGCTGGCACACGGATATGCAAGCCCTCTGGATGGTCCTCGGCGCCTTCTTCTTCGCCACCATGGGCGTGGCCGTGAAGTACGCCTCGGCGTCCTTCAGCACCTTCGAACTCGTCTTCTACCGCGGCCTGATCAGCGTGGCCTTCCTCGGCCTGGTGCTGCGCAACCGCGGCATCCAGCTGCGCACCGCGGTGCCCTTCATGCACGTCTGGCGCAGCATCGTGGGCGCGGCCTCGCTCACGGCCTGGTTCTACGCCATCGCCTGGCTGCCGCTGGCCACGGCCATGACGCTCAACTACATGAGCGGCATCTGGGTCTCGGCCTTCATCGTCGGCGGCGCCCTGCTCTACGGCCGCAACGAACGCCACGGACCGCTGCTGGGCACGGTGCTGCTGGGCTTTGCAGGCGTGGTGCTGTCGCTGCGTCCCACCATCGACCAGAACCAGCTCTTCGCCGGCCTGATCGGCCTGCTCTCGGGCATGAGCGCCTCGCTGGCCTATCTGCAGGTCACGGCACTGGCGCGCGCGGGCGAGCCCGAGGGGCGCACGGTGTTCTACTTCGCGGTCGGCACCGCCGTCACCGGCCTGCTGGGCAGCCTGTTCACCGGCTTCACGCCCTGGGAGCAGATCCACTGGCAGGCCGCGATCTGGCTGCTGCCCATCGGCATCCTGGCCTCGCTGGGCCAGTGGTGCATGACGCGCGCCTACAGCCGCGGCCACACCCTGGTGGTGGCCAGCCTGCAGTACTCGGGCATCGCCTTCGCGTCCTTCTACAGCCTGCTGCTGTTCGGCGACGACATGCCCCTGTCGGCCTGGCTGGGCATCGCCCTCATCGTCGCCAGCGGCGTGGCCGCAACCTTCCTGCGCGAACGCGCCATTCCCAACACCCCTGCAGAGGAGCATTGACATGGCCTCCTACACCACCCTGATCAGCGCCGAACAGCTCAAGCACCTGGTGCACGACCACCAGCCCCTGATGATCTTCGACTGCAGCTTCGAACTCATGAAGCCGGCCGAAGGCGACCAGCAGTACGAGCGCGTGCACATCGCCGGCGCGGTGCGCGCCAACCTCGACCGGCACCTCAGTGCAAAAAACCGGGACCAGGCCGTCAATGGCGGGCGCCATCCGTTGCCAAAGCCCGAGGTCTTCGCGGCCTGGCTCGCCCGCGTGGGCTTCCAACGCGACATGCAGGCCGTGGTCTACGACCGCCAGGGCGCCAACTACTGCGGCCGCCTGTGGTGGATGCTCAAGTGGATCGGTCACGAGAACGTGGCCGTGCTCGACGGTGGCCTGCAGGCCTGGGAGGCCGTCAACGGCCCCGTGGCCACCGGGCCGGACCTGCCGCGCGTGCCCTCGACCTTCCAGGCCGGTGCGCCGCTGGCGCGGCTGGCCGGCACCGAGGACGTGCTCCAGCACCTGGCGCTGCCCGACCAGACCCTGATCGACGCGCGCGCCCCGGCGCGCTTTCGCGGCGAGGTCGAGCCCCTGGACCCGGTGGCCGGCCACATCCCCGGCGCGCTCAACCGCCCCTTCGGCGAGAACCTCGGGCCCGATGGCAGGTTCAAGGCCCCCGAGCAGCTCAAGGCCGAGTTCGAGGCCCTGCTCGGCGGGCGTCGCCCCTCGACCGTGGTGCACCACTGCGGCAGCGGCGTGAGCGCCATCCCCAATCTGCTGGCCATGGAGATCGCAGGCCTGGGCCGCGGCGCGCTCTACGCCGGCAGCTGGAGCGAGTGGTGTGCCAGCCCCGAGCGGCCCGTGGCGCGCGGCTGAGGCTACTCCTCACTTGACTGCGGGGGTTCGCCAGCCCGACTGGCTGAAAAACCGCGTGCCTGTTAAGGTCGGGCGATGAACCCGACCACCCTCCAGATCCTTGCGGCTGCGCTCTTCGCCGTGGCCGTGCTCCACACCTTCTCCACCAAGCTCTTCGAACGCCTCGCCCACAGCCAGCCGCGCCACGCGGGCCTGTGGCACCTGCTGGGCGAAGTCGAGGTGGTGTTCGGCTTCTGGGCCATGGTGCTCGTGGTCTGCATGTTCTTCCTTGTGGGCAAGCAGGATACGACGGCCTACCTGGACAGCCGCAACTACACCGAGCCCATGTTCGTCTTCGTGATCATGGTGATCGCCGGCACGCGGGCCATCCTGCAGCTCGCCGGCAAGCTGGTGCGCCTGGTGGCGACCTTCACGCCGCTGCCGCGCGGCATGGCCCTGTACTTCCTGACCCTCTCGCTGGTGCCGCTGCTGGGCTCCTTCATCACCGAGCCCGCGGCCATGACGCTGGCGGCCCTGATGCTGCGCGACACGCTGTTCAGCCAGCCCGTCTCGCGCGCGCTCAAGTACACCACCATCGGCGTACTCTTCGTCAACATCTCCATCGGCGGCACGCTCACGCCCTATGCCGCGCCGCCCGTGCTCATGGTGGCCGGCCAGTGGGGCTGGGACCTCTGGTACATGATGTCCAACTTCGGCTGGAAGTCGGCCATCGCCGTGCTCGTCAATGCCGGCTGTGCCATGCTGCTGTTTCGCCAGCAGCTCGGCCACATGGCCGCACGCCCCACGGGCGAGGACCAGCCGGTGTCCTGGCCCATCACCGTGGTGCACCTGCTCTTCCTGCTGGGCGTGGTGGTGTTCGCCCACCACCCGGCGGTCTTCATGGGCCTGTTCCTCTTCTTCATGGGCTTCGTCACCGCCTATGCGCGCCAGCAGGAGCGCCTGATCCTGCGCGAGGGCCTGCTCGTGGCCTTCTTCCTGGCCGGCCTGGTGGTGCTGGGCGGCCAGCAGCAGTGGTGGCTGCAGCCCGTCCTCATGGGCATGGACAGCACCACGGTCTTCTTCGGCGCCACGGCGCTCACCGCCATCACCGACAACGCGGCCCTGACCTATCTGGGCTCGCTGGTCGAAGGCCTGAGCGAGGAGTTCAAGGTGGCCCTGGTGGCCGGCGCCGTGACCGGCGGCGGCCTGACCGTGATCGCCAACGCGCCCAACCCGGCCGGCGTGTCCATCCTGCGCGGCAAGTTCGAGGACAACACCATCAACCCGCTGGGCCTGCTGATCGCCGCGCTGCCGCCGACCATCGTCGCGGTGCTGGCTTTCCGCCTGCTCTGAGCCCGACAGGCCTACACTGCATGCATGAAGACACGCTCCGGGGGCGTGTCCCGCACACAGCGGAGCACGCGCCCCTCAACGCCCGGCCTGCGGCTGGCCGCCCTGCTGGCGGCCGTCTTGCCGAGCGGCTGCGTGGTCGTGCCGGTGGGCGTCTTCACGAAGGAGCCCTTCCCGGCTGTGCTGCGGCAACAGCTCGCCCCCGGACTGGCCGACCGCCACCGGGTCCGCCTGCTGCTGGGCAGCCCCACGGCGCACAAGGCCGGCGGGCAGTACTGGTTTTATGCGCGTTCCCGGACCACCTGGGGTGTCCTCGCGGGCACGTCCAGCGCCGCCTTCACGGAAGAACACTGGCTGGCGGTGCAGTTCGACACGGCCGATCGTGTTGTGTTTCTGGAGCACAGCGCGCACCCGCAGCACTGCCTCTCCAACGGCATCTGCATGCTGTCGGGCCTGTTCGACACGCCCCCGTCCGGCGCAGTCCTCACGGCCCCGGACCTCCAGGACCAGGCCGCCCGCAAGCACCCGCCCGGCCCCGAAACCTGCGCGCTCCATGTCTTCCTCGAGACGCTGCCCTGGTCCTACCGGCTCGTGACGGTGCGGCCCGCGGTCAACGGGCAGCCCCTGGGCTGGATCAACGACAGGAGCTACCTGTTCCTGAGCCATCCGCGCGGCGACCTGCGCATCACGACGGGCACGGGGCTGCTTGAGCTGCGCTGCGAGGGCGGCCAGACGCTGTATCTCAAGGTGGTCTGGCACCGGGACCAGACCGGCACCCAGACCCTGAGCCTGGCCGACGCCCGGGAAGCCCAGGCCGCCTTGCAGACCCGCAGGCTGGCGCTGCCCGACTGAAATCTCCACCCACCCACCGGCGACACCCCATGAACCCCCGCATCTCCGTCATCACCCTCGGCGTCGAGGATCTCGATCGCGCGCTGCGCTTTTACCGCGACGGCCTGGGCCTGGCCACCGAAGGCATCATCGGCACCGAGTTCGAGCACGGCGCGGTGGTCTTCATCGACCTGCAGCACGGCCTCAAGCTCGCGCTGTGGCCACGCAGCAGCCTGGCGCGCGACAGCGGGCTGCCGCTGTCGCCGCCCTGCCCCACGGGCCTCTCGCTGGGTCACAACGTGGCCTCGCGCGCCGAAGTGGATGCGGTGATGCAGCGGGCCGCCCATGCGGGTGCCGCCATCGTCAAGCCGGCGCAGGTGACCTTCTGGGGCGGTTATGCCGGCTACTTCCAGGACCCGGACCAGCACCTCTGGGAGGTGGTCTGGAACCCGGCCTGGGATCCGGAGCAGGAATGATCAGCGCCCGATGCGGTCGGCACCGGAACGGTCGACCTGGCGCGACTCGACGTCGATCACATCGTCCTGCGCCGCCCGCGGGCCCGCCGCGCCGGGGTAGAAGCGCTGCCAGCGCGCGCGACTGAGCACCGTGAACACCAGGGGCTGCACCGGTCGGCCCGTGAGCCTGGCCCAGAGCGCGCGCAGCCCCCACCAGAGCAGCAGCAGGGCCGCCGCCGCGAGCAGGCTGAGCAGGAACACCAGGCCCATGAGCAGCAGCACGGTGCGCAGCAGGACGCCGAGGAGGGCCTTGAGTAGCTTGTCCAGGTTCATCGCAGGCACGTGGGTCCGGAAGGGGGACTTGCAAGGGAGGGGCGCATGTCTTTACACGGCGGAGCCGGCGAGCAGCAGGCCAAGCGCGCGGCCCTGCACCAGCTGCAGGCCCTGCTGCTTCGCATAGGCCTCGGCCACTTCCGACACGGGCGCCAGGCAAAGGTAGACGCCGCGCGCGCCCTCGCGCTCGCAGGCGGCCTGCAGGGCGCGCAGGGGGTCCACGCCATGGTTCACGGCCTTCCAGCGCCGCCCGCTCACGAGGCTGCGCTGGCCGGCGCGCTCCAGGCGCAGATCGGCAGCCGTGCCGTCCAGGCGCGTGACCGTGTAGCCCTGCTGCACATAGGCGGACTCCAGGGCGGCCGCGAACTCGCGCCAGGGCATGGCGCCCGCGCGGTCCAGCGCCGCGTCCAGCCGGGCCGCGCTCGGCGCGCGCCACTGGCGCCAGGCCGCCACCGCGGCCACCACCACGAAGGGGAAGGTGCCCAGCATGACGACCACCGCGTAGTCGCGCGGCAGCAGGG
>JAYNNS010000095.1:0-5999 GCA_038112835.1 Curvibacter sp.
CAGTCGGCCAGCGTCAGATCGGCGACGACATAGTCCTGGGCGGGTTTGAGAACGGCACTCATGTGAACTCCAATACATAGCGGTTGGGACACCACCGGAGTCAGCAGAGGGAAGACAGGCTCACCTCACAGCAGACTGGTGGGTGAGCGCAGTTGGGAGGCAAGGCCAAAAACCTTGGGATCCGAGCCTAACCCGTCGGCCTGGTGATCAGGCGGGACGAGCCGCAACGCTCCTCGGAAAGCGAAGATTATACGAAGCCGGCCGATTTCTCGTTGATCGCCCGATCAACGGTCCATCAGCTGGCGTGTGAGCTCGGCCGCCGGCACCGCACAACAGCCACTGGTGTTCTGTCCAGCCCAGAGGGGCGTGAAATCCCCCAGGCCCGCCGCCTCGGCCCTGGTGCGCAGCGGCGCCACGGCGGAGGTGGCCAGCGGGAAGGCTGGCGCCAGCGTGCTCATCGGGCCCTGCTCGCGCATCAGGCGCGTCACGATGCCGCGGGCGGGGCGACCGGTGTAGAGATTGGTCAGGGCCGTGTGGCACGCCGCCTCGCTCTGCAGCGCCGCACGGTGCACGGCGCTGGTCGTGGCCTCGAGGCAAAGCAGATAGGCCGTGCCCACCTGCACGCCGGCGGCGCCGAGTGCCAGCGCGGCCCGCACCCCGGCCGCATCGGCGATGCCGCCGGCGGCGATCACGGGCACACGCACCGCACGGACGATCTGCGGCAGCAGGGCAAAGGTGCCCACCTGGCTCGTGAGGTCGTCCGAGAGGAAATGCCCGCGGTGACCGCCGGCCTCCAGGCCCTGGGCGATGACGGCATCCACGCCATGGGCTTCGAGCCAGCGCGCCTCCTCCACCGTGGTGGCCGAGGACAGCACCCTGGCGCCCCAGCTGCGCACACGCGCCAGCAGGGCCTCGTCCGGCAGGCCGAAATGGAAACTCACGACGGGCGGCCTGAACTCGGCCAGCAGATCGGCCGCCACGGCATCGAAGGGGCGACGCCCCGGCCCGGAGGGAATCGTGGCCGGATCGATGTCGTATTCACGGTAATAGTGGGCCAGGCTCTGGCGCCACATCGCTTCACGGCGTTCGTCCAGCTCGGGCGGACGGTGACAGAAGAAGTTGACGTTGTAGGGCCGCACGGTCTGCGCACGGATCTTTTCCAGCTCGGCACGCAAGGCCTCGGGTGCCAGCATGGCGCAGGGCAGCGAGCCCAGCCCCCCGGCATTCGACACGGCGATGGCCAGGGCACTGCCCTGCACGCCCGCCATGGGCGCCTGGATCAGGGGCAGTTCCGTGCCCAGCAAGTCTTGCAGCGTCATGTGTCTTCCTCAAGCATCGCGCCGACTATAGCCCCGGCCGGATAAAATTGCGGCCACGCAGTCCTGGCGCCCTCCGCGCCGCGCACTGCCCGTCCGTTGCGGGCCGTCCCGGCCCGCCCCACCGAAGCTGGAATTCCCGTGTCCTACGCTCCCGAAACGCGGCGCCGCCGCACTTTTGCCATCATCTCGCACCCCGACGCCGGTAAAACGACGCTGACGGAAAAGCTGCTGCTGTTCTCGGGTGCGATCCAGATCGCCGGTTCGGTCAAGGCGCGCAAGGCCAGCCGCCACGCCACCTCCGACTGGATGGAGATGGAGAAGCAGCGCGGCATCTCGGTGGCCAGCTCGGTGATGCAGATGCAGTACCGCGACCATGTGATCAACCTGCTCGACACGCCCGGCCACAAGGACTTCAGCGAAGACACCTACCGCGTGCTGACCGCCGTGGACTCGGCGCTGATGGTCATCGACGCGGCCAACGGCGTGGAGGCGCAGACACGTCGACTGATCGAGGTCTGCCGCCAGCGTGACACCCCCATCATCACCTTCGTCAACAAGATGGACCGCGAGGTCCGTGACCCGCTGGACATCCTGGACGAGGTGGAACGTGAACTCGGCATGCCCTGCGTGCCCATGACCTGGCCCGTGGGTCAGGGCAAGAGCTTCGGTGGCATCATCAACCTGCGCACCCAGGCCATGACGGTTTTCGAATCCGGCAGCGAACGCCGCCCGCAGGATTTCGAAGCCATCCCGGTCAGCGACACTGCCACGCTGCAGGCTCGCTTCGGCGCCGAGTACGACGCCGCGATCGAGAGCATGGAGCTGGCCACTGGCGCCTCGCCCGCCTTCGACCGCGAGGCCTTCCTCGCCGGCAAGCAGACCCCCGTATTCTTCGGCTCGGGCGTGAACAACTTCGGCGTCATGGAAGTGCTGGACGCCCTGGTGGATCTGGCCCCCAGCCCCAAGTCGCGCACCAGCTCGCTCATCGTCAACAGGCAGCCGGTCGTCAAGGAAATGCAGCCCGACGACGAGGCCTTCTCCGGCGTGGTCTTCAAGGTGCAGGCCAATATGGACGCCAACCACCGCGACCGCATCGCCTTCGTGCGCGTCTGCTCGGGCAAGTACGCACCGGGCATGAAGCTCAAGGTGCAGCGCTCGGCCAAGGAACTGCGCCCCACCAGCGTGGTGACCTTCATGAGCCAGCGCCGCGAGGCCGTGGAAGAGGCCTATGCCGGCGACATCGTGGGCTTCACCACCCACGGCGGCGTACAGCTCGGCGACACCATCACCGATGGATCGATTGCCCTGCAGTACACCGGCCTGCCCTTCTTCGCGCCCGAGCTCTTCATGACCGTGGTGCTCAAGAATCCATTGCGCACCAAGCAGCTGCAGCAGGGCCTGGCCCAGCTGGGCGAGGAAGGCGCCATCCAGGTCTTCCGCCCCGAGATGGGCGGCAATATGCTGCTGGGCGCCGTGGGCCAACTGCAGTTCGAAGTGGTGCAGCACCGCCTCAAGAGCGAATACGACGCCGACGTGCGCCTCGAAGGCTGCCAGTACACCGGTGCGCGCTGGATCACGGCCGACACCCCGGCCGAACTCAAGGCCTTCTGTGATGCCTACCCGCAGCGCCTGGCACGCGACGCGGCGGATACCCTGGCCTATCTCTGCACGTCACCGTACGACGTGCGACTGGCGCAGGAGCGCTTCCCGAAGATCCATTTCCATCCGCTGCGGGAACACGCGGGCTTGGCGCTGCAGAGCGCGGGCTGATTCAGCCCGCGACAAACCAGTCAGCCACCGCGCGCTGGAAGCGTGCGTGCCCTTTCTGCAGATGCAGCATATGACCGCCGTCCGGGATCACGGTGTACTGCTTGTCCGGGTTGGGCAGGGCCGTGAAGAAGGGCAGCAGGCCGGCCAAGTCGGCCACATCATCGTACTGGCCATGGATCAGCATCGTCGGCACCGTGATCTTGCTCGCGTCAATCAGCGGCTGGCGTGTGAGCAGGTCCACCTGCGGGCCCGTCGGTGACTTGAGCTCGACCAGGGTCGCGGCCTTGGCGAAGGCGTCCATGACCACGGGGTCGTTGACCTCCTCGGGCGTCAGGGAATTGAAGCGCAGCTTCCAGCCTTGCTCCGTGATACGGATGTAAGGCGCACGCTGGAAGGTGGCGAGACGCTCGCGTCGCGCCTTCAGATCCGGGCTGTCGGCGTGCATCTGCGCGTAGGCCGCATAGCGCGCCACCTTGCGCGGATGGGCCATCACGAACTGGCCACTGTACTGCGTGCCCCAGGACCAGGCCAGCAGCTGCACCTGCGGCACGCCGCGCAGCTTGCAGATGAAATCCACCACGGCATTCAGGTCGGCTGCGGCCTGCTCGGTCGTGATGTGCCCCTCGGGCTTGGTGGAGCTGCCGAAGCCGCGCATGTCGGGCGCGAAGACGTCGAAACCCTGTTTAGCCAGAAAGTCCATCAGGCTGTACTCGGGCCGCCCCGGCACCTTGAGGTCGAAGCTCTCGCGGCCGGCCGTGGCCGATCCGTGGGCCAGCACCAACACGGGCTTGCCCTGGGGGTTGCCCTGGCATTTTTCCCAGAGGAAGAGGCGCAGCGCGTCCTGCAACACCCAGTGCTGTGTGCCCTGCACGGGCAGCTCGTTGTCTTTCATGGAAGCGTCTGCCTCTCAGTTAAAGTTGCTGCGATTTTCCTTCATCGCCCATGCTCCCTCTTGCCCACTGGCCTGCCAAACAGCGCCGCCGCATCACCGGCGTGTTCACCGACATCGACGACACGCTGACGACCGAGGGCGCCATCACCGCCGAGGCCCTGCAGGCGCTGACCGACCTGAAGGCGGCAGGCCTGGCGGTCTTACCCATCACCGGCCGACACATCGGCTGGTGCGTGCCGCTGATGGACGGCGACAGCTCGGCGCCCTGGCCCGCCGATGCCTTGGTGGCCGAGAATGGCGCGCTCGCACTCATACCCAAGCCTGAAACAGCAAGCCCGTACAGCTCCCATCCCTCAAGCCACACACGCAGGCAGCTGGCCAAGCTGTATCAACAGGACGCCGCGACGCGTGCCGCCCATCAGGCGCGCATGGAACAGGTGGCCGCCAAAGTATTGGCCGAAGTGCCGGGCGCGCTGCGGGCCCGCGACGCCGGCGGGCGCGAGACCGACCTGGCCTTCGACTACAACGAGCACACGCAACTGCCCCCCGAGGCCGTGCAGCAGATCCTGACCATCCTGCAAGGCGCCGGCATGTACACCACGGTCAGCAGCATCCACATCCATGGCTGCTTTGACGACTTCAACAAATGGCGGGGCGCGCGCTGGATCGTGCGCGAACTCTACGGGCGTGATCTGACGCAGGAACTGGACCGCTGGGTCTTCGTCGGCGACTCGGGCAACGACCAGCCCATGTTCCAGCACTTCACCCACAGCGTGGGCGTGGCCAATATCCGGCGCTTCGAGGCCCAGTTGCAGCACAAGCCGCGCTACATCACGCAGGGCGAACGCGGCGCGGGCTTTGCCGAGCTGGTACGTGCCCTGCTGCGCGCCTGAGCGAGGGCTTCAGCGGGCGACGACCTTGAGCGGCCGTGGCTCGGCACGGGCCATGACGGTGCCAGTCATGCCATTGACCAGCTCCAGGCGCAAGGTGTAGTCGTCGGCTGGTGGATTGAGCCAGACTTCGGTCTGCCCGGCCAGAAAGTTCAGCACTTCGGGCTTGCGGCCAGCGCGCTCCAGCGCGAGGCGGAAGTAGCCCGTATCGGAGACCTTGGCCCCTACGTGGGAAATGTTGTAACCGCTGGCATGGAACTGCACGCGCAACGGCGGCCGCAGGCTCTCATCGGCCGGCGGGCTCAGGATCTCGATGCGTGCCGGCCCCGCCAGGCTGGCCGGATTCACATCCTTGTTCTGCTTGCTGATGGTCAGCGTCAGCGGCTTGCTGTAGACGAAGAAGGGGATGTGGCCTTCGTCGGCCAGCAGCATGCGCAGCTCGTACTTGCCCGGCGGCAGATTGATGACGGTCTCCATCTGACCCTTGCCGAAGTGGATGTACTTCTCGGTGAAGGGCAGCGGCTTGGTGAAATCCAGTGGCAGCGGCTGGTTCACGAGCAGGTGGTGGTGACCCGCGCGCCCCGCGGTCTTGCCCGCGGGCACGAGGCCGCGCATGGACAGACCAAAGCGCAGCACGAAGGGCGACTCCCGGACTTCCTCGTCCTGGAGATTGGTGAAATAGGACTCGGGCGAGCGCGTGGGCGGCAGCGTGACCCAGGGGTGGGGCACGATCTCGGGCACGTTGGACGCCGCGGTCGCTGGCGCAGCGGACGTTGCGGCCACAAGATGATGGCCTGTGTGCTGCGCCAGTGCGGGCTGCAGGCCAAACAGCAGGGCAGCAAGGGACATGGGGAGGAGCGAACGTGCCTTCATGCTTTTTTGACTTGTATCAAGACCGCCAAGGCTAGCAGGAAGGGATGCCCCGTGCATCACACGGATATGGGACCCGACCTGGTGCATGGCACACGGTGACCGCTGTACTTATCCAGCGCCGCCGTGGCTAAGGCTGTGGACAAGTCCCTGAACAAGTTGCGCAGGCCGCGCCAGCATTGGAGGTGCCTGCCCTGCTCATTGGGCAGGCAGCGGCTCAGGGGCGTGCCAGCTCCGGCCCCAGCGCCCGGCCGGTAT
>JAYNNS010000095.1:6009-9250 GCA_038112835.1 Curvibacter sp.
CACGCAATGCCGGCGCTTCAGGCCCGCGCGAGCACCGGCCCCAGTGCCTGCCCCGTGTGCGTGCCCAGGCGCACCACCTCTTCAGGCGGCGCAGAGGCCACGATGCGGCCGCCGTCCTTGCCACCTTCCGGACCCAGATCCACGATCCAGTCGGCTTCGGCGATCACGTCGAGGTCGTGCTCGATCACGACCACGCTGTGGCCGCCGTCCACCAGGCGGTGCAGCACGCGGATAAGCTTGTCCACGTCGGCCATGTGCAGGCCCACCGTGGGTTCGTCCAGCACATAAAGCGTGTGCGGTGCCTTCTGGCCGCGCCGGCCGACCTCGTCACGCACCTTGCTGAGTTCGGTCACGAGCTTGATGCGCTGCGCCTCGCCGCCGGACAACGTCGGCGAAGGCTGGCCCAGCGTGAGGTAGCCCAGACCCACGTCCTTGAGCAGCTGCAGCGGATGCGCGATGCCGGGCATGGCCGCGAAGAACTCCACGGCCTCGTCCACCTCCATCTGCAACACGTCGCCGATGCTCTTGCCCCGCCAGGTGACGGCCAGGGTCTCGGGGTTGAAGCGCGCACCCTTGCAGCTCTCGCACAGCACCTTGACGTCGGGCAGGAAGGTCATCTCGATGGTGCGCACGCCCTGGCCTTCACATGTCGGGCAGCGGCCTTCACCGGTGTTGAAACTGAAACGCCCGGCCGCGTAGCCGCGCGCCTTGGCCTCCAGCGTTTCGGCAAAGAGCTTGCGGATGGTGTCCCAGAAGCCGATGTAGGTGGCGGGGCAGGAGCGCGGCGTCTTGCCGATGGGCGTCTGGTCGACTTCGAGCACGCGGTCCACGGCTTCGTAGCCGCTCACGCCCTCGCAGCCGCTCCAGTCCACGCCCTTGGCCAGCGCGTCGCGCCCGGCCTTGGTCGCACGCCTGGCGACGACCGCCGCCACATTGGCCAGCAGCACATCACGCGCGAGCGTGGACTTGCCCGAGCCGCTGACGCCGGTCACGGCGACCAGGCGCTTGAGCGGCAGCCTGGCTGTCACCTGCTGCAGGTTGTGCAGGCTGGCGCCGTGCACGGTGAGCCACTGCAGATCCTGGGCTTTCACATCGCGGCGCGGCTGCAGCGGATGCTTCATGGCGTGCAACAGGTAACGGCCGGTCTGCGAATCGCCGGCCTGCGTGAGGTCGCTCACCGAGCCCTGGGCCACGAGCCGGCCGCCGCGCTTGCCCGCGCTCGGCCCGATGTCGATCAGGTGGTCGGCACGGCGGATGGTGTCCTCGTCATGCTCGACCACGACCAGGGTGTTGCCGCGCTCGCTCAGCGTGTGCAGGGCGTCGAGCAGGATCTGGTTGTCGCGCGCGTGCAGGCCGATGGTGGGCTCGTCCAGCACGTAACACACGCCCTGCAGATTGCTGCCCAGCTGCGCGGCCAGACGGATGCGCTGCGCCTCGCCGCCGCTGAGCGTGGGCGCGCCGCGGTCCAGCGTGAGGTAGCCCAGGCCGACCTGCTCGAGGAATTCGAGGCGGCTCCTGATCTCAGGGATGAGGTCGCGCGCGATGTCGGCCTCGCGCTGACTCAGGCGGCCCATGACCTGCAGGGTCTCGACCCAGGCGCGCACATCGCTCACGCTCAGGCGCGCGATCTCGGCAATGCCCACGCCATTGAACTTCACGGCGCGCGCGGTGGCGTTGAGCCGCGTGCCCTCACAGGTCGGGCAGGCCACGTCGGCCACGTCCTCGACCTCGGGCTCGGCGAAGGTCTGCTCGCGGCCTTTTTCCTTGTCGTCGCGCACGGAATCGTCAAGCGCCTTGCGCTGCTCCTTGCTGAGCTTGACGCCCGTGCCCACACAGTCCGGGCACCAGCCGTGCTTGCTGTTATAGGAAAAGAGGCGCGGATCGAGCTCGGCATAAGAGGTGGCGCAGACCGGGCAGGCACGCTGCGTGGAATGCACGTGCAGGGTGCCGATCTGCGCGGTCGGGGCACCATTCTTCATGGCCTCGGCCAGGCCGCCGAGGTCGCTGAGCACGTGCAGCACGCCCTTGCCATGCTCCAGCGCTGTGCTCAGCGCCAGGCGCAACGCGGCTTCGTTGCCAGGATCCACCACCAGGCTGGCCACGGGCAGCTCGATGGTGTGCTCCTTGAAACGGTCGATGCGCGGGAAGCCCTGGGTGGGCAGGAAGTTGCCGTCCACGCGCAGGTGGGTGTAGCCACGCGGCCGCGCCCATTCGGCCAGCTCGGTGTACACACCCTTGCGGTTCAGCACCAGGGGCGCGAGCAGGCCGATCTCCTGCCCCTTGAACTGCTTCATGAGCTGGGCGAGGATGCTCTCGGTGGTCTGCGGCGCCACGGCCGCGCCATCGTGGATGCAGTGCTGCACACCGAGCTTGACGTAGAGCAGGCGCAGGAAATGCCAGACCTCGGTGGTCGTTCCCACCGTGGACTTGCGGCCGCCGCGCGAGAGCCGCTGCTCGATGGCCACCGTGGGCGGGATGCCGTAGACCGCGTCCACCTCGGGCCGGCCCGCCGGTTGCACGATGCTGCGCGCGTAGGCGTTGAGCGATTCGAGGTAGCGGCGCTGACCCTCGTTGAACAGGATGTCGAAGGCCAGCGTGGACTTGCCCGAGCCGCTGACCCCCGTGATCACGTTGAACTTGCCGCGGGGGATGTTGACGCTCAGGGCCTTGAGGTTGTGCTCCTTGGCGTTGACGATCTGGATGTCGTTGCTGTGTTCGGCGCGTTTCGGCACGGGCTTGTGGCCCGGCGTGAAGGCCGAGCCCAGGTAACGCGCTGCGCCTTCCTGTACCGCGTGGGCCTCGCCCATGGCCAGCGCGTATTCGCGCAGAGCGCGGCCCGTGTGGC
Source organism: Curvibacter sp. (assembly GCA_038112835.1). Classification (GTDB taxonomy): domain Bacteria; phylum Pseudomonadota; class Gammaproteobacteria; order Burkholderiales; family Burkholderiaceae_C; genus Hylemonella. The sequence goes on from JAYNNS010000095.1 coordinate 8,855, forward strand.
TGCTGGGGTGCTCACGCAGTTCCTCGGGCGTGCCCACGGCCACCACCTGGCCGCCGGCCTCACCGCCCTCGGGGCCGAGGTCGATGAGCCAGTCGCTGGCGCGCATCACGTCCAGGTTGTGCTCGATCACCAGCAGCGAATGGCCCGCGTCGAGCAGCTTGCGCAGCGCGCGCATGAGCTTGGCGATGTCATCGAAATGCAGGCCCGTGGTGGGCTCGTCGAAGAGAAAGAGCGTGCCCTTGCGGCCCACGGCCTGTTTGCTGGCGGTGGCGCTCCTGGCCGCTTCAGCCAGGAAACCGGCCAGCTTGAGGCGCTGCGCCTCGCCGCCCGAAAGCGTGGGCACAGGCTGGCCCAGACGCACATACTCCAGGCCCACGTCCACGATGGGCTGCAGGG
>JAYNNS010000096.1:0-9057 GCA_038112835.1 Curvibacter sp.
CGCCCACGGCGTGCAGCAACCCGGCCGTGGAAGCCGATGCGGCCCACGGCGTGGACCGGGCCAGGACCTGGGTCAGCTTGGCGACGTTCAGGCTGTAACGCCAGAACTGCTCCATCCGGATCCCGCCCACCTGGCGGAAAGCGCCGGCGATCGCCGCGGCGCAGACCAGGGCGCGCAGCTCGTCCAGGCCCAGCAGGGGCAGGGCCTCCTCCACCGTGCTGACGGCGCGGCTCAGCCGGAAGCGGGCCGAATTGGCGATCGCCAGCAGGCGCACGGTCAGCACCGGGTCCTCCTGCAAGAGGCCGGCGATGGTGCGCAGCTCGGGTTCCCGGGCGTTGAGCTCGTCCAGGACGAGCGACACATGACGCGGGAGGCTGGGCAGGGAGCCCAGCGCGAAGCTGAGATGCGGAACAGCGGACGGGGGCATGCGGGTGGGTGGGGCCACGGAAGTTGCGGAACTCTTCGTGGCGACACACAGAAACCCGGACATCTCCCGCAGGAGGACCGGTACCCGGAGCGAATTGCAGCCCCGCTGTCGTGGTTCCCGCGGGCGGGAAACCGTAGACCGGAAGCTTTGCGACCCCGACTTTCGTACGGGTGTGCCAAAAGAAGCTGGCTGCATTATAAGAAGGCCCGCCGGCACACCCCCGTCAGCCCCGGGCCGGGTCGCCGGCGGCGCGGGGGGCGGGCGCATTTGATCCACCTCAAGTCCACGTCAAACAAATCCTCCGACTAGTTCTTTCGGAGGATGGCCGGAGCGCCTGCCCCTCCCTCCGGAGGATGGCGGCAAATGCCGCCGATTTCTACAGTCCGTGCACCCTCTCAGGAGTTGTGCAATGGACAAGAACAGACAGGCGCTCTCGGTGCTCATCGTCAGCACGCTGGCCTTCACCGTGTGCTTCATGGTGTGGATGATGTTCGGCGTGATCGGCATCCCGATCAAGAAGCAGCTGGGCCTCAACGCCACGGAATTCGGCCTGCTCACGGCCACGCCGGTGCTCACGGGCTCGCTGGTGCGCGTGCCGCTGGGCATCTGGACCGACCGCTACGGCGGGCGCATCGTCATGGCCCTGCTCATGGCCAGCACCGTCCCGGCCATCTTCCTCATGGCCTATGCCACCGAATACTGGCACTTCCTGGTCATCGGCCTCTTCGTCGGCCTGGCCGGTGGCTCCTTCTCGGTGGGCACGCCTTATGTGGCGCGCTGGTATCCCAAGCACCGCCAGGGCTTCGCCATGGGGGTCTACGGCGCCGGCAACTCGGGCGCGGCGGTCAACAAGTTCATCGCCCCCGCGCTAGTGGTGGCCTTCGGCTGGGCCATGGTGCCCCAGGTCTACGCGGCGATCATGCTGGGCACGGTCCTCATCTTCTGGCTCTTCAGCCACAGCGACCCCGCCCATCTGGTGCCCAGCACCGTGAAGTTCGGCGACCAGCTCAAGGCGCTCAAGGACCCCAAGGTGCTCAAGTACTGCCAGTACTACAGCATCGTCTTCGGTGGCTACGTGGCGCTCTCGCTCTGGATGGTGCAGTACTACGTGGGCGAGTACGGCCTGGACATCCGCGCCGCGGCCCTGCTGGCGGCCTGCTTCTCGCTGCCCGGCGGCGTGCTGCGCGCCATCGGCGGCTGGCTGAGCGACAAGTACGGCGCCCATAGCGTGACCTGGTGGGTCATGTGGGTGAGCTGGATCTGTCTCTTCCTGCTGTCCTACCCGCAGTTCGACTTCACCGTCACCACCATCGACGGCCCCAAGACCTTCCACTTCGGCCTCAACGTCTATGCCTTCACCACGCTGATGTTCATCCTGGGCATCGCCTGGGCCTTCGGCAAGGCCAGCGTCTTCAAGTACATCAGCGACGACTACCCCGGCAACATCGGCGCCATCAGCGGCATCGTGGGCCTGGCCGGCGGCCTGGGCGGCTTCATCCTGCCCATCCTGTTCGGCGCCCTGCTGGACTTCACCGGCATCCGCTCCAGCGCCTTCATGCTGATGTACGGCGTGGTCTGGGTCTCGCTGATCTGGATGTACTGGACCGAGGTGCGCCGCGCCGAGGTCATGGGCACCAAGGCCACCCCCTTCAGCCTCAAGGGCTGATCTTCCCAAGGAACCATCATGAACACCAACACCAAGATAACCGGGGCCACGATCAACGACTGGCGCCCCGAGGACGAGCAGTTCTGGGAAAACACGGGCAAGAAGATCGCCTACCGCAACCTCTGGATCTCGGTGCCGGCCCTGCTGTGCGGCTTCGCGGTCTGGGGCATGTGGGGCATCATCACCGTGCAGATGCTCAACCTGGGCTTTCCCTTCAGCCAGGCCGAGCTCTTCACGCTGACCGCCATCGCCGGCCTGGCCGGCGCCACCATGCGCATCCCGGCCAGCTTCCTGATCCGCCTGGCCGGCGGACGCAACACCATCTTCCTCACCACCTCCATGCTGCTGGCGCCGGCCATCGGCACCGGCATCGCGCTGCAGCACCCGGAGTGGCCGCTGTGGGTGTTCCAGCTCATGGCCCTGTGGTCGGGCGTGGGCGGCGGCAACTTTGCCAGCTCCATGTCCAACATCGGCACCTTCTTCCCCAAGCGCCTGCAGGGCACGGCGCTGGGCCTGAACGCCGGCCTGGGCAACTTCGGCGTCACCACCATGCAGATCGTGATCCCGCTGGTGATGACGGTCAGCCTCTTCGGTGCCTTCGGCGGCGCCTCGATGACGCTGGTCAAGGACAGCGGCTGGATCTTCGGCAAGATCGCCGCCGGCACGCCCACCTTCATCCAGAACGCGGGCTTCGCCTGGCTGCTCTCGCTGGTGCCGCTGTCCATCCTGTGCTGGTTCGGCATGAACAACCTCAAGACCGTCTCGCCCGATGTGGACAACAGCGTGGGCAGCACGGTCAGCGCCTTCCTCAAGATCATCTGGCTCTACACCCTGTCCTTCCTGCCGGCCGGCGTGGGCCTCTACCTCTACCTGCCCGCGCCCACGGGCCTGGGCCTGCTCAATATGTGGGTGGCCATGCCGCTGATCATCGCGGCCACGCTGTTCACCATGAAGCTGGCCGCCTTCGGCCCCATGAAGGAGAACATCGCTAAGCAGTTCGCCATCTTCAAGGACAAGCACACCTGGTCCATGACGGCGCTCTACATCGTGACCTTCGGCAGCTTCATCGGCTTCTCCATGGCCCTGCCGCTGTCCATCACGGTGATCTTCGGCAGCACGCACACCTTCGACCCGGCCACCAACGCCTGGGTGCACGCCAAGAACCCCAACGCGCCCAGCGCCCTGACCTACGCCTGGATCGGCCCCTTCGTCGGCGCGGCCATCCGTCCTGTCGGCGGCTGGATCTCGGACAAGGTGGGCGGCTCCATCGTCACGCAGATCATCTCCGCCGTGATGGTGCTGGCCTCCGCCGCCGTGGGCTACATCATGCTGCAGGCCTACCAGTCGGCCACGCCCGAGCAGTACTTCCCGGCCTTCATGGGCCTGATGGTGCTGCTGTGCTCTTCGCCGCCAGCGGCGTGGGCAACGGCTCGACCTTCCGCAGCGTGGGCTTCATCTTCGACCGCCAGCAGGCCGGCCCCGTGCTGGGCTGGACCTCGGCCGTGGCGGCCTACGGCGCCTTCGTCGCCCCGGTGGTGATCGGCAACCAGATCAAGGCCGGCACCCCGCAATACGCCTTCTACGGCTTCGCCGTCTTCTATGCCCTGTGCCTGGTCCTGAACTGGTGGTTCTACCTGCGCAGGAACGCCTATGTGAAGAACCCCTGAAACCCTGACGCCACACGACACAACGAACCTCACAGGAGGCTGACATGAGCCACTTTCTCGACAAACTGAGCTACTTCTCCCAACCCCGGGAATCCTTCTCCAAGGACCACGGCGTCACCACCGGCGAAGACCGGACCTGGGAAGACGCCTACCGCAACCGCTGGGCCCACGACAAGATCGTGCGCTCCACCCACGGCGTGAACTGCACGGGCTCGTGCTCGTGGAAGATCTACGTCAAGGGCGGCATCGTCACCTGGGAAACCCAGCAGACCGACTACCCGCGCACGCGCTGGGACATGCCCAACCACGAGCCGCGCGGCTGCGCGCGCGGCGCCAGCTACAGCTGGTACCTGTACTCCGCCAACCGCGTCAAGTACCCCATGGTGCGCGGGCGCCTGCTCAAGCTCTGGCGCGAGGCGCGCCTCACGCACGCCCCGGTGGAAGCCTGGGCCTCGATCGCCCAGGACAACGCCAAGCGCAAGGAATACCAGAGCGTGCGCGGCCTGGGCGGCTTCGTGCGCTCGAGCTGGGACGAGGTCAACGAGATGATCGCCGCGGCGAACATCTACACCGTCAAGAAGCACGGCCCGGACCGCGTGATCGGCTTCTCGCCGATTCCCGCCATGTCCATGGTCAGCTACGCCGCCGGCTCGCGCTACCTCTCGCTGCTGGGCGGCGTCTGCATGAGCTTCTACGACTGGTACTGCGACCTGCCGCCGGCCAGCCCGCAGATCTGGGGCGAGCAGACCGACGTGCCCGAGTCGGCCGACTGGTACAACTCCACCTACATCATCGCCTGGGGCTCCAACGTGCCGCAGACGCGCACGCCCGACGCCCACTTCTTCACCGAGGTGCGCTACAAGGGCGCCAAGACCGTGGCCGTCACGCCGGACTACGCCGAGATCTCCAAGCTGGCCGACATCTGGATGCACCCCAAGCAGGGCACGGACGCCGCCATGGCCGTGGCCATGTGCCACGTGATCCTCAAGGAGTTCTATTTCGACAAGAAGTCGGCCTACTTCGACGACTACGCGCGCCGCTACACCGACCTGCCCATGCTGGTCATGCTCAAGGAGCAGACCACGCCGGAGGGCCAGACCGTGCTGGTGCCCGACCGCTATGTGCGCGCCAGCGACTTCAACGGCAAGCTGGGCCAGGCCAACAACCCCGAGTGGAAGACCGTGGCCATCGACGAATCCGGCAAGGTCGTGCTGCCCCAGGGCTCGATCGGCTTCCGCTGGGGCCCCGAAGGCCGCGCCGACGCCGGCAAGTGGAACCTGGAGGACAAGGAAGCGCGCCACGGCGGCACCGTGAAGCTGCGCCTCTCGGCCCTGGAAGCCACCTCCACGCCGCAGACGGCGCAGGTGGCCTTCCCCTACTTCGGTGGCATCGAGCACGAGCACTTCCCCAACAACACCGGCGGCGCCGGCAGCAGCGGCGTGATGCTGCGCACCGTGCCCGTGACACGCATCAGCCTGGGCAAGGAAGGCGAGAAGCGCGAGGCCCTGGTCGCCACCGTGTTCGACCTGCAGGCCGCCAACCTGGGCGTGGCCCGCGGCCTGCCCGGCGAGAACGCCGCGCAGAACTACGACGAGAACACGCCCTACACCCCGGCCTGGCAGGAAAAGATCACCGGCGTGCCGCGCCAGCAGCTGCTCACCGTGGCGCGCCAGTTCGCCGAGAACGCCGACAAGACCCACGGCAAGTCCATGGTCATCATCGGCGCGGCCATGAACCACTGGTACCACAGCGACATGAACTACCGCGGCATCATCAACATGCTGATGCTCTGCGGCTGCATCGGCCAGAGTGGCGGTGGCTGGGCCCACTACGTGGGCCAGGAGAAGCTGCGCCCGCAGACCGGCTGGACCGCGCTGGCCTTCGCGCTGGACTGGATCCGCCCGCCGCGCCAGCAGAACAGCACCAGCTTCTTCTACGCCCACACCGACCAGTGGCGCTACGAGAAGCTGACCCTGGGCGAGGTGCTCTCGCCGCTGGCCGACAAGAAGACTTTCGGCGGCAGCATGATCGACTACAACGTGCGCGCCGAGCGCATGGGCTGGCTGCCCAGCGCCCCGCAGCTGCAGACCCACCCCATGCAGGTGGTGAAGGACGCCGCGGCCGCCGGCCTGGACCCCAAGGACTACACGGTCAAGGCGCTCAAGGACGGCACGCTCAAGATGAGCTGCGAAGACCCGGACCACCCGGCCAACTGGCCGCGCAACATGTTCGTCTGGCGCTCCAACCTGCTGGGCTCGTCGGGCAAGGGCCACGAGTACTTCCTCAAGCACCTGCTGGGTACGGCCCACGGCGTGCAGGGCAAGGACCTGGGCCATGACGAGGCCAAGCCCGAGGAAGTGGTCTGGCATGAAGAGGCACCGGAAGGCAAGCTGGACCTGCTGGTCACGCTGGACTTCCGCATGAGCACCACCTGCCTCTACTCGGACATCGTGCTGCCCACGGCCACCTGGTACGAGAAGAACGACCTCAACACCAGTGACATGCACCCCTTCATCCACCCGCTGTCCACCGCCGTGGACCCGGCCTGGCAGTCGAAGAGCGACTGGGACATCTACAAGGGTTTCGCCAAGAAGTTCAGCGAACTCTGCGTGGGCCACCTGGGCGTGGAGCGCGAGATGGTCCTCTCGCCGCTGATGCACGACAGCCCGGCCGAGCTGGCCCAGCCCTTCGGCGTGCAGGAATGGAAGAAGGGCGAGTGCGACCTCATCCCCGGCAAGACCGCCCCCAACATGATGGTGGTCGAGCGCGACTACCCCAACCTCTACAAGCGCTTCACGGCCCTGGGCCCGCTGATGAACAAGGTGGGCAACGGCGGCAAGGGCATCGCCTGGAACACGCAGGACGAAGTGAAACAGCTCGGCGAGCTCAACGGCACGGTCACGGCCGAAGGCGCCACCTGCGGCATGCCGAAGATCGAGACCGACATCGACGCCTGCGAGGTGGTGCTGCAGCTCGCGCCCGAGACCAACGGCCACGTGGCCGTCAAGGCCTGGGACGCCCTGAGCAAGCAGACCGGCCGCGACCATGTGCACCTGGCCCTGCACCGCGAGGACGAGAAGATCCGCTTCCGCGACATCCAGGCCCAGCCGCGCAAGATCATCTCCAGCCCCACCTGGAGCGGCCTGGAGAGCGAGAAGGTCTCCTACAACGCCGGCTACACCAATGTGCACGAGCTGATCCCGTGGCGCACCCTCACGGGCCGCCAGCAGTTCTACCTGGACCACCCCTGGATGACGGCCTTCGGCGAGAACCTGTCCAGCTACAAGCCGCCGGTGGACCTCAAGACCACGGCGGGCATCCATGGCGTCAAGTCCAACGGCCATACCGAGATCCTGCTGAACTTCATCACGCCGCACCAGAAGTGGGGCATCCACAGCACCTACAGCGACAACCTGATGATGCTCACGCTCAACCGCGGTGGCCCGGTGATCTGGCTCAGCGAGGACGATGCGAAAAAGGCCGGCATCGTGGACAACGACTGGGTGGAGCTCTTCAACATCAACGGCGCCATCGCGGCGCGCGCCGTGGTGAGCCAGCGCGTGAACCCGGGCATGGTGATGATGTACCACGCGCAGGAAAAAATCATCAACACCCCGGGCTCGGAGATCACGGGTACGCGCGGCGGCATCCACAACTCGGTCACGCGCATCGTCCTGAAGCCCACGCACATGATCGGCGGCTACGCGCAGTTCAGCTACGGCTTCAACTACTACGGAACCATCGGCACCAACCGCGACGAATTCGTCGTGGTGCGCAAGATGAACAAGGTGGACTGGCTCGACAACGAGCCGGCCGCAAACGCAACTGCTTGAGGAGAACACCATGAAAGTACGCGCACAGATCGGCATGGTGCTGAACCTGGACAAGTGCATCGGCTGCCACACCTGCTCGGTCACCTGCAAGAACGTCTGGACCAGCCGCAAGGGCATGGAATACGCCTGGTTCAACAACGTCGAGACCAAGCCCGGCATCGGCTACCCCAAGGAGTGGGAGAACCAGGAGAAGTGGAACGGCGGCTGGATCCGCAAGGCCAACGGCAGCATCGAACCGCGCCAGGGCGCGAAGTGGAAACTGCTGATGAAGATCTTCGCGAATCCCAACCTGCCGCAGATCGACGACTACTACGAGCCTTTCACCTTCGACTACGACCACCTGCAGTCGGCGCCCGAGATGAAGGCCGCGCCCACGGCACGCCCGCGCAGCCTGATCACGGGGCAGCGCATGGAGAAGATCGAATGGGGCCCGAACTGGGAAGAGATCCTGGGCGGCGAATTCAGCAAGCGCAGCAAGGACCAGAACTTCGAGGATGTGCAGAAGGACATCTACGGCCAGTTCGAGAACACCTTCATGATGTACCTGCCGCGCCTGTGCGAGCACTGCCTGAACCCGGCGTGCGTGGCATCCTGCCCCTCGGGCTCGATCTACAAGCGCGAGGAAGACGGCATCGTGCTGATCGACCAGGACAAGTGCCGCGGCTGGCGCATGTGCGTGAGCGGCTGCCCCTACAAGAAGATCTACTACAACTGGGAATCGGGCAAGGCCGAAAAGTGCATCTTCTGCTACCCGCGTATTGAAGCCGGCCAGCCCACCGTGTGCTCGGAAACCTGCGTGGGCCGCATTCGCTACCTCGGCGTGCTGCTCTATGACGCCGACCGCATCCAGGAAGCGGCCAGCGTGGAGCACGACCGCGACCTCTACGACGCCCAGCTCGACATCTTCCTCGATCCCAACGACCCGCAGGTGATCGAGCAGGCGCGCAAGGACGGCATCCCCGACGCCTGGATGGAAGCCGCGCGCAGGAGCCCGGTCTACAAGATGGCCGTGGAGTGGAAGGTGGCCCTGCCCCTGCACCCCGAGTACCGCACCCTGCCCATGGTCTGGTACGTGCCGCCGCTCTCGCCCATCACGGCCGCGGCCAACGCCGGCCAGATCGGCGTCTACGGCCAGATCCCGGACGTCAAGCAGCTGCGTATCCCGGTCAAGTACCTGGCCAACCTGCTGACGGCCGGCAACACCATGCCCGTGGAGCGTGCGCTCGAGCGCATGCTGGCCATGCGCGCCTACCAGCGCGACAAACACGTGGACCAGCGCGAGAACAGCGAAGTGCTGGCCCAGGTGCAGATGAGCAAGGCCGAGGTGGAGGAGATGTACCAGATCATGGCCATCGCCAACTACGAGGACCGCTTCGTCATCCCCAGCACCCACCGCGAATACGCCGAGAACACCTTCGACATGCGCGGCGGCTGCGGCTTCTCCTTCGGCAACGGCTGTTCCGA
>JAYNNS010000097.1:0-2572 GCA_038112835.1 Curvibacter sp.
CCTGGTGCTGGGTGGCGGCGCGATGAACAGAGAAGGCTGGCCGCAGGAAAGCCTGGCCGAACGCGAGGCCCGGCGCCTGCGCCTGCAGGCCGGCGCGCGCGAGGCCGCCCCGGCCTGGACCCTCAACGGCCAGGCCCATCTGCAGCACACGCGCGAGCACGCCGCCCACGCGGCCGAGTTCCGCGTGCCGCGCGGGCGCAGCGTGCGCCTGCATCTGGACAACCGCACGGCCTGGTGGCACCCCATGCACCTGCACGGGCACCATTTCCGCGTGTTGTCACGCAACGGAGAGGCCCTGCCCGAGCGGCCCTGGCGCGACACCGTGCTGATGGCGCCGCGCGACCGCATCGAGATCGCCTTCGTGGCCGACAACCCGGGCTGGTGGCTGCTGCACTGCCATGTGCTCGAACACCATGCCGGCGGGCTGGGCACGCTGTTCGAGGTGCAGGGCTGAGTCTGCTTCCTCAGGGCTGCAGCAGGATGGCGCCTTGCGTGGCGCGGGCTTCGGCGGCGCGGTGCGCGGCGGCGGCATCGGCCAGGGCAAAGCGTGCGCCGATGCGCGCACGCACATGCCCGGCCGCGATGGCCTCGAAAAGCTCGGCAGCATTGGCGCGGAACACGGCCGGGTCGGCGTTGTGCGGGAAGACCGAGGGCCGGGTCAGGAAGAGACAGCCCTTCTTGTTGAGCAGCTCGGGCTCGATGGCCGGTGCCGGCCCCGAGGCCGCCCCGTAGATCACCACCAGGCCGAAGGGCGCGGCCAGGTCCAGCGACTGCAGGATCGTGTCCTTGCCCACCGAGTCGTAGACCACGCGCGCCTTGCGCCCGCCGGTGGCCTCCAGCAGCGCGGCCGGCCAGCCGGGCTGGCTGTAGTCGATGGCGATGTCGGCGCCGGCGGCGCGCGCGGCGGCGCATTTCTCGGGCGAGCCCGCCGTGCCCACCACCTGCGCGCCCAGGGCCTGGCCCCACTGGCACAGGATCTGGCCCACGCCACCCGCGGCCGCGTGCACCAGGATCAGGTCGCCCGGCTGCACGCGATGTGTCTTGCGCAGCAGGTACTGCGCGGTCAGGCCCTTGAAGAGCAGGGCGGCCGCGTCCTCGTCGCTGACGCCGGCCGGGATGCGGACCAGGCGCGCGGCGGGCACGTTGCGGCGCTCGGCATAGGCGCCGAGGCCGGCGTTCATGCAGGCCACGCGGTCGCCGGGCGCGAACTCCGTGACGCCTGCGCCCACAGCCTGCACCACGCCTGCGGCCTCATGGCCCAGGCCGGTCGGCAGGGGCAGGGGATAGACGCCCTTGCGCTGGTAGATGTCGATGTAGTTGAAGCCGATGGCCGTCTGGCGCAGCTGCACCTCGCCGGGGCCGGGCGGGGGCAGTGGCACGCTGTGCAGCTGCATGACGTCGGGGTCGCCGAAGCCGGCGAGGAGAATCTGGCGTGTGGTGTCCATGCGGGCGGTTTCCCAGGGGCTGATCGAAGCCTGGATTGTGGGCCATCGTGCGGGCCGCTGCCCTTGAGCAGCCCTTAAGATCGCGGCATGAAAACGACGTACATCTTCGCCGCCATCCTCATCGCCAGCGTCATCGGTGCCCTGGTGCCCACGCGCCTGGTCAAGACCCTGATGCTGGTGCTGACGGGCGTGCTCTCGGCCTACGGCCTGTTCCGCCTGATCGGCTGAACGTCTGGGGCCTGTTCACCCTCATGCCTCAAGTGCGAACGCATCCATGGCCAGCATGCCGTACCTCACCTCGCGGCTGATGTAGTCGGCCCGCGCGCCCTCGGCCGCTGCGCCCAGCGTGAAGAACAGCGGCAGGAAGTGGTCTTCGCTCGGGTGTGCGCGCGCGGCGTGCGGGGCCTGCGCGCGGTAGTCCAGCAGCGCGGCCAGGTCGCCCTGCGCGATCTTCGCCTCCACCCAGCGGCTGAACGCGACCACATAGGGCGCCGGCTCGGTCTGGCCGCCGAAGAACTCGCCCAGGTTGTGCGTCATGCTGCCCGTGCCCATGAGCAGCACGCCCTGCGCGGCCAGCGGGCGCAGCGCGCGACCCAGTTCGTAGACCTCGGCCGGGCCGGCCTGCGCGGGCAGGGCCAGCTGCAGTACGGGGATGTCGGCCTCGGGGTAGAGGTGCATGAGCGGCACCCAGGTGCCGTGGTCGTAGGGCCGGCGGCTGTCGTCGGTGGCGGCGATGCCGGCCGCCTGCAGCAGGGCCAGCACTTCACGCGCCAGCTCGGGCTGGCCGGGCGCGGGGTACTGCAGCGTGTAGAGCTCGGGCGGAAAGCCGCCGAAGTCGTGCCAGGTCTGCGGCGCGGGCGTGCTCATCACCGTGGGCTGGCGCGCCATCCAGTGCGGCGACATCACGACGATGGCGCGCGGCCGCGCCTGCGCCTGTGCCCAGGCGCGCAGGGCCGGACCGGTGCTGCCGGCATCCACCGCGAACAGCGGCGCGCCATGCGAGACAAAGAGCGGGGGCAGGGTGTTCATGGCGGTTTCCTTCGTGGTTCTGCGCTTCTGGCTTCTGTTCAGTTCGTTGGTTCGCCCTCGCCCGGTTGCAGCCAGAGGCGGGCGGGGATGTGCTGCTG
>JAYNNS010000097.1:2582-3448 GCA_038112835.1 Curvibacter sp.
GTCCGGGTGCAGCTCGTGGCCGATGAAGGGCAGCACATCGGCGGTGAAGTCCGCGCCCAGCGTCTTCAGGCGCAGGGCGCCCTCGATGGCGTGGCGGTAGGGCATCACGGTGTCGGCCTTGCCGTGCAGCAGGTGCACGGTGCTGCCTTCGTGCAGGGGCTGCTCGGGCAGACGCGCGAAGCGCCCGGCGATGGCGATCACGCGCGCGGCCACCGGCGCGGGGCGCAGCGCGGACGCCAGCGCCATGATGGCGCCCTGCGAGAAGCCGACCAGCGCGGTGCCGGCCGCGTCCACGCCGCTGCGCGCCTGCCAGTGCCGCACCAGGGCTTCGACACCCGGCAAGGCCGCCGCCACGCGCTCGGGGCGGTTGTCCTCGCTCACGTCGCGCACCGAGAACCACTGGCGCCCGTCGGGGGCCAGCTCGGATGCATGGGGCGCATCGAGCGCGACCACTTGCGCCTGCGGGAAGGCGCGCGCATAGGCCTGGCCCAGCGCGGCCAGGCTGCGGGCGTTCGAACCCACACCGTGAAAGAGCAGGATCAACTGCTGTGCCTGGGCGGGGCGCTGGAGGATGAGGGCTTGCGGCTGGTTCATGGCTGTCCTGTCTGCGCCATTGCTGTGACGCTGGATGTACTTTATTTGTCTTGAATGATTTGATAAACAGGCTGTTGTTTGACTTATTGTTTACTTTATTAAGACAATAAGGCGAAAAGCAGGCACATGGACCAGTTCAAGGAAATCGAGGCCTTCGTCACCGTGGCACAGCTCGGCAGCTTTGTGAAGGCGGCCGACAAGCTGGGCCTGTCCAAAGCCATGGTCTCGCGCCAGGTCAGCGAGCTGGAGGCGCGCCTGGGCGTGCGCCTGAT
>JAYNNS010000097.1:3458-6873 GCA_038112835.1 Curvibacter sp.
CACGACGCGGCGGCTCTCGCTCAGCGAGGCCGGGGCGGACTACCTGCAGCGCTGCGTGCAGATCCTTGCCGAACTCGAAGAGGCCAACGCCGCCGTCAGCGCCACGGCGCTGCAGGCCCAGGGGCTGCTCAAGGTCACCGCGCCGCTGACCTTCGGCATCCGGCACCTGGCGCCGCTGTGGGGCGAGTTCCTGCGCGTGCATCCGCGCGTGGAACTGGAGGTCAATCTCAACGACCGCGTGGTGGACCTGATCGAGGAAGGCTACGACCTCGCGGTGCGCATCGGCCAGCTGGCGCCGTCCTCGCTGATCGCGCGGCGCATCGCGAGTGCGCGGCTGCTGCTGTGTGCTTCCCCGCGCTATCTGCAGCGCGCCGCACCCATCCGGGCGCTGACCGATCTGGCGCAGCACGACGTGATCGCCTACAGCTACCTGGCCACGGGCGAGCAATGGCACTTCAACGGCCCTGAGGGCGCGCGCAGCATCACCGTGCATCCGCGCCTGCGCAGCAACAGCGGCGACACCTGCCGCGCCGCCGCGCTGGCCGACCAGGGCCTCATCTTCCAGCCGGACTTCCTGGTGGGCGAGGATCTCAAGGCCGGGCGCCTGCTGCAGATCCTGCCGCAGTACGAGGGGCCGGCGCTCGACATCAGCGTGGTCTATTCCAGCCGGCAACACCTCTCGCACAAGGTGCGCGCCATGGTCGAATTCCTGGCCGCGGCCTTTGCGCAGGCCGGGCGCTTCTGAACGATCGGAGCCCGGCTCACAGGGCCCCGAAGGGCGGCGGCATGGCGTCGCGTCGCAGCAAGGCGCGCCAGCTCACGCCGGCGGCCGGCACGCTGTCCGCCCTGCCTTGCCGGACCGCGTCCGTGGAAGAGTCGTGGGCGTGCCCTGCGGTAACGCAGGAAACAAAATATGTTTTTCCTTGAGCCGGTGGGAGGGCGTCCCTAAGCTGGGCCTTCGAGAGTTCACGCCATGGCCCACGCTTTCAAGCTCCCGCCTGCCCTGGTCCAGATGCTGGGCCTGCAGCCCGCCCCGGCGCTGGTGGACACACCGCGCTACCAGGGTTTCGTGCACGAAGTGGCCCAGGCCCAGCAGGTCTGGGGGCTGCTCGATGCCGGGGGCTGGATCTCGCTGACGCTGGACGACGGCATGGGCTGCCTGCCTGTCTGGGCGCACCCCGACGATGCGCTGGCCTGCGCGCGCGGCCCCTGGGCCGCCTGCCGGTCGGTGGCGATCGACCTGCCGGACTTTCTGGACCACTGGCTGCCCGCCATGGACAGCCTGGGCGTGCAGGTGGCGGTCCAGCCTGACGAGCTGCAGCGGCTCACGCCTGTGCCGGCACGCGTGCTGGCCTGGCACCTGCAGGTGCGCTGCATCCATTTCCCCGTTCCCTGGTCCGACGGCCGTCCCGGCCGCGCGACCGACACCCCCCCTGGAGAACCATGACCAAAGAGAATCTGCTGTCTTCGACGCAAAAAACGTTTGCCCGCGGTTTCACCGTGATCTTTTTCGGAATTTCAGGCGCCATCGTCGCCACGGCGTTGGTGGAGACCCTGGGCCACGTGCTCACCGGTCAGGATGCCACGCAGATCATCGTCAAGCTGGTCAATGCCAGTGTGATCGCCATGGCGGTCTACGAGCTGGCACTGGTGATCGGCAAGGAGTACGGCGCCGAGGCCGAGCTCGACGTCATCGTCATGCTGCGGCGCACGCTGCCGCGCTTCATCGGCACGGTCTGCGTGGCGCTCTCGCTCGAGGGCCTGATGATGATCATCAAGTACAGCCAGCTCGACATGGCCGGTAACCTCTACTACCCCGTGGCCATCATCATGAGCGCGGCCCTGCTGCTCATGGCCCTGGGCGTCTTCCTGCGGCTGGCCCCCAGCCACTCCGAGCCGGTGCGCGAGGGCGAGTCCGAGCAGGCCGAGGGGGCTTCGGTGCTGCCCATGCCCAGGCTGGAGAGGCGCGCGCCAGCCTAGGGCGGTCGCCTTCAGGGGCGTGCCAGCGCCGTCAGTGTGCGCACGTCGGCCGTGCCGGCCAGCTTCCAGCAGGTGGCGATCAGCGCGTCGGTCCGGCCCTGGCCGAGCACCGGGTCGGACAGGTCGTGGAACTTGCTCTCGAGCATGGCGTCGGTCATGGGGTTTTCCAGCGAGCCGATGGCGTGCTTGACGAACACATGGACCTGCCGGCCGTCCTTGAGCACGGCCGTCACGTCCACGCTGGCCTCGTCGATGCTGTCGTCCACCGTGGCCACGACCTTGCGGCGCAGCGCCACCATGTCGGGGCGGGTCACGATGGCGTCGGCGTACTGGTCTTCACCGGCCTTGCCGAACATCAGGCCGCAGGCGCAGCCGTGGTAGACGCTGAACTTGCCCTGCAGGCCATCGGCCGGTTCCTTCTTGCCCGTGAGCTCGAGCACCAGCGAGTGCACCTTGAGGTCGATGCGCTCGATCTCTTCGGGCTTGACACCCTGGGCGCGCAGCTGGGCGCAGGCGTCGATGCTGGGGTGGATCACGATGCCGCAGGCGAAGGGCTTGTAGCTGTTGTAGGAGATCTCGAAGCGCTGGCCCAGCTCGTCGGTGATCTCGTTCCAGGCGTATTTGGTCGAGACGGTCTGGATCATGCCGCGCGGTGCCTCCAGTGCCCTGGGGCTGGCCGTGAAGCCCTGGCTGGCCAGCAGCGCGGACATCAGGCCCGCGCGCGCGGCGCCGCCCGGATGGAAGGGCTTGGTCATGGTACCGAACTGCTCGCGCACGCCGATGGGCTGCGAGGCGGCGATGCCCAGCGCCATGGCGGTCTGCTGCTCGTTGAGGCCTAGCAGGCGCGCGCAGCCCGCGGCCGCGCCCAGCGTGCCGGTGGAGCCGGTGATGTGCCAGCCGCGGTCGTAGTGCTCCGGGTACATGGTGTTGCCCACGCGGCAGGACACGTCGATGCCCAGCACCAGCGCGTCGATCACGGCTCGGCCCGAGAGGCCCTGGTGTTCGGCCAGCGCCAGCACGGCCGAGGCCACGGGACCGGCCGGGTGGATGATGGTCTTGAGGTGGGTGTCGTCGAAGTCGAAGGTGTGCGAGGTGATGCCGTTGATCAGCGCGGCGCCGGCCATGTCCACCTTCTCGGCGCGGCCCAGCACGCTGGCCTGCGGCGCCGGCTGCAGCATCTGCACCGCGCCCAGCGCAGCGTGCGCGGATTCGTGTTGGGCAGCGCCCACGGCACAGCCCAGCCAGTTCATGAAGGTGCGGTGCGCTTCGTGCTCCACCGCATCGCTCCAGCCCCGGGAGGGATGGGTGGCAACGTAGCGGGCCAGGGTCTGGGTGACGGGCGGGGCGTGGTGGTCGGCAGGGACCTGGGTATTGCGGGCCATGAAAATAACAGTTTGCTACAAAAAGAATAGCGTACCGGTTCGTGACCGATACG
>JAYNNS010000097.1:6883-9049 GCA_038112835.1 Curvibacter sp.
ATCGACTTGTGGTCGATGCGCTCCGGGAGGAATTTTAGCTGTCGAGCTGGATGCCGCGCTCCTTGGCCAGCCTGGTCCAGCGCGTGATGTCCTCGCGCATGAACTGGCCGAACTGTTCCGGGCTCATGGGCATGGGCTCGATGGCCTCGATCGAGAGCTTGTCGCGCATGTCGGGCGCCTTGAGCACGGTGTTGAGCGTGTCGTTGAGCTGCTTCACGATGGGTGCGGGCATGCCGGCCGGACCCACCACGCCGTACCACTGCATGGCGTCGAAGCCCTTGTAGCCCAGTTCGTCCAGCGTGGGCGTGTCCTTGAGCTGCGGGTGGCGCTGGGCGCCGGTGACCGCCAGCGCGCGTACGCGGCCGCCGCGGATGTGGGGCAGCGCAGCCGCCAGGCCCGGGAACATGGCCTGCGTCTGGCCGCCGATCAGGTCGGTGAAGGCCGGCGCGATGCCGCGGTAGGGGATGTGGACCATGAAGGAATTGACCTGCTGCTTGAACAGCTCCATGGTCAGGTGCGTGAGCGAGCCCGCACCGGCCGAGCCGTAGCTCACCTTGCCGGTGTTGGCACGCAGATAGTCCACGAACTCTTTCACCGTGTTCACCGGCAGGCTGGCGTTGACGACCAGCACATTGGGCGTGCCGCCGATCATGCCCACGGGCGTGAAGTCCTTGATCGGGTCATAAGGCACCCTGCGCGTGGCGGGGCTGGTGCCGTGCGTGGCCACATAGCCCTGCAGCAGGGTATAGCCATCCGGGGCCGAGCGGGCGGTGGCCTGGCAGGCGATCACGCCGCCGCCGCCGCCCTGGTTGTCGACCACGAAGCTCTGGTTGAGCAGTTTGCCCCAGCGCTCGGTCACGGTGCGGCCTACCATGTCGCTGCCACCACCGGCGGCCACGGGCACGATGTAGCGGATGGGCTTGGCGGGATAGGCCTGGGCCAGCGCCAGGCCGGCCGGGGCGATCAGGGCGGCAGGCAGGGCCTGCAGGAGGGCACGACGTTGCATGGCAATACCTCTTGGTTTCTGGGAAGAGACACTCACTCGATCTTGACGTCGGCGTCCTTGACCAGCTTGACCCAGAACTTCTCGTCCTGGACCAGGAAGGCCGCGAAGTCGGCCGGCGACTTCGACAGCGAGACCTCGGTGCCTTCGCGGGCCAGCGCAGTCTTGACCGAGTCTTGCTGCAGGGCCGTCCGCGTGGCCTCGAAGATCTTCTGCACGATGGGCTGGGGTGTGCCCGCGGGCACGAAGAAGCCGTACCAGAAATCAAGGTTGTAGTCCGGCAGGCCGGCTTCCTTCATGCCCGGCAGGTCCGGGAACAGGGCACTGCGTTCGGCAGCTCTGTTGCCCAGGCCACGCACGCGGCCGGACTGGATGTGCGGCAGCGCGGACGGTGGTGTGCCGAAGTAGATCTGGGTGTCGCCAGCGATCAGCGACTGCATGGCCGGGCCGCCGCCGCGGTAGGGAATCTCGGTGAACTTGATGCCCGCCACCTGGGCAAACTGTGCTGCGCCCAGGTGGGTGGCCGAGCCGTTGCCGGCCGTGGCCACGTTGAGGCTGCCCGGGGCGGCTTTGGCCTTCGCGATCAGTTCCTTGACCGAGGCGATGCCGGCATTGGGGTTCACTGCGATCACCAGCGGCGAAGCCGTGAGCTTGGTCACCGGCAACAGGTCGCTGGGTCTGTAGCTGAGCCTGGGATTGAGTGCCGGGTTGACCGAGATGGCGGCCGGGCTGGCGATCAGCAGGGTGTAGCCATCCGGTGCAGCCTTGGCCACCAGGTCGGCCGCGATGCTGGAGCCAGCACCCGCCTTGTTCTCGATCACGATGGACTGCCCGAGGGCACGGCCCAGGGCCTCACCCACGGCACGCGCCACGTAGTCGGCTGCGCCGCCTGGAGCGAAACCGACCACGAGCTTGACAGGCTTGTTCGGATAGGCCTGTTGCGCCTGTACCGTGGCGGGAAGAATGCCTGCCATGGCCAGCAGGCCGGCAAGCAGGAGGGATCGGTGCTGCATCTCGGGTCTCCTTGAGGTTCTCGGGGCGTGCGTGTGGACGGATGGTGTCGTCCGCGTCCTCGGGTGTGACCGAGGGGCGGACGCGGGAGCCATCAACTCACTCGATCTTGACGTCGGCGTCCTTGACCAGCTTGACCCAGAACTTCTCGT
>JAYNNS010000098.1:0-3834 GCA_038112835.1 Curvibacter sp.
CCGGCACGCTGCTGATCCAGCTCGGCGGTCCGGGCATGCGCATCGGCATGGGCGGCGGCGCGGCCAGCTCCATGGCCACGGGCGCCAACGCGGCCGAGCTGGATTTCGATTCCGTGCAGCGTGGCAACCCCGAGATCGAGCGGCGCGCGCAGGAGGTCATCAACCACTGCTGGTCGCAGGGCGACCAGAACCCCATCCTCGCCATCCACGACGTGGGTGCGGGCGGCCTGTCCAACGCCTTTCCCGAGATCACCAACGACGCCGGCCGCGGCGCCCGCTTCGACCTGCGCGCCGTGCCGCTCGAAGAGTCGGGCCTGGCGCCCAAGGAAATCTGGTGCAACGAGAGCCAGGAGCGCTATGTGCTGGCCATTGCGCCGCACTCGTTGGCGCAGGTCCAGGCCTTCTGCGAGCGCGAGCGCTGCCCCTTTGCCGTGGTCGGCGTCGCGACCGAGCGTCGCCAGCTGGAGCTGGTGGATGCCGGTCATGAGTCGCCCGTGGACATGCCCATGGACGTGCTGCTGGGCAAGCCGCCCAAGATGCACCGCGACGTGCAGAGCATCGTGCGGCGCTTCCAGCCGCTCGATCTCACGGGCGTGGACCTGCAGAAGGCGGTGATCGACGTGCTGAGCCACCCGACGGTGGCGTCCAAACGCTTCCTGATCACCATCGGCGACCGCACCGTCGGCGGCCTCACGCACCGCGACCAGATGGTCGGTCCCTGGCTGGTGCCGGTGGCCGACGTGGCCGTGACCCTGGCCGACTACGCCGGCTTTGCCGGCGAGGCCATGAGCATGGGCGAGCGCACGCCGCTGGCCGCGCTCGACGCCCCGGCCTCGGGCCGCATGGCCGTGGCCGAGGCCCTCACCAACTTGCTGGCCGCGCCGATCGAGTTGCCGCGCGTCAAGCTCTCGGCCAACTGGATGGCCGCCTGCGGCGAGCCCGGTGAGGACGCCGCGCTCTACGCCACCGTGCAGTCCGTGGGCATGGAACTGTGCCCGGCCCTGGGCATCTCGATTCCCGTGGGCAAGGACAGCCTGTCCATGCGCACGCAATGGCAGGACGGCGGTGAGAAGAAAAAGGTCACCTCGCCGGTCTCGCTCATCGTCAGCGCCTTTGCCACGCTGGGTGACGTGCGCGGCACGCTGACGCCGCAGCTCGACCCTGGCGCCGACACCACGCTGCTGCTGGTCGACCTGGGCCGCGGCCAGAACCGCATGGCCGGCTCCATCCTGGCCCAGACCCTGGGCCAGACCGGTGACACCGTGCCGGACCTGGACGATCCGCAGGATCTGGTGAAGCTCGTGAATGCCGTCAATGCCCTGCGTGCGCAGGGCAGGCTGCTGGCCTACCATGACCGCAGCGACGGCGGCCTGCTGGCGGCCGTGGCCGAGATGGCCTTCGCCGGGCACGTGGGCGTGGCGCTCAACGTGGACCTGCTGGTCACCGAGGGCGACGGCATCAGCGACAGCCGCATGGACACCGGCGACAGCAAGAACTGGGCGAGCCAGGTCAGCGCCCGCCGCGAGGAGCTCACGCTCAAGGCGATCTTCAACGAGGAACTGGGCGTGGTGCTGCAGGTCCGCAGCGAGGAGCGCGACGCCGTGCTGGCCGTGCTGCGCGAGCACGGCCTCTCGAAGCACAGCCACGTGATCGGCAAGACGCGCCCGGCGGGCGGCGCCGTGAGTGCCGGCGTGGGCGAGCTGCAGGTCTGGCGCGACGCCAAGGCGGTCTTCACGGCCCAGCTGACCGATCTGCACCAGGTCTGGGACAGCGTGAGCTGGAAGATCTGCCAGCAGCGTGACAACCCGGCCTGCGCCGACCAGGAGCACGCCGCGGCCGGCGATCCGAACGATCCGGGCCTGCACGTGCATCTCACGTTCGACCCGGCCCAGGGTCTGGCGCCGGCGCTGCTGCAGAACCGCCCCAAGGTGGCGGTGCTGCGCGAGCAGGGCGTGAACTCGCACGTGGAGATGGCCTATGCCTTCAACGTGGCCGGCTTCGAGGCCTACGACGTGCACATGACGGACCTGCAGAGCGGGCGGGCCCACCTGAGCGACTTCAAGGGCGTGGTCGCCTGCGGCGGCTTCAGCTACGGCGACACCCTGGGCGCGGGCATCGGCTGGGCGCGCTCGATCACCTTCAACAAGGTGCTGTCCGAGCAGTTCCAGGACTTCTTCGCGCGCAGCGACACCTTCGGCCTGGGCGTGTGCAATGGCTGCCAGATGTTTGCCGAGCTGGCCGACATCATTCCGGGCGCGCAGGCCTGGCCGCGCTTCACGACCAACAGGAGCGAGCGTTTCGAGGCCCGCCTGTCCCTGGTCGAGGTGCTGGACTCGCCCAGCCTCTTTCTCCAGGGCATGGCCGGCAGTCGCCTGCCGGTCGCCGTGGCGCACGGCGAGGGCTATGCCAACTTTGCCTACCGCGGCAACGCGGCCCAGGCGATCGCGGCCATGCGTTTCGTGGATCACGCGGGTGCCGCCACCGAGGCCTATCCCTACAACCCGAACGGCAGCCCGGGCGGCCTGACGGCGGTGACCACGGCCGACGGCCGTTTCACGGCCATGATGCCGCACCCCGAGCGCGTGTTCCGCAACATCCAGCTGAGCTGGACCTCGCTCGACCCGAGCGGGTTCAGCCCCTGGATGCAGATCTGGCGCAACGCCCGGCGCTGGATCGGCTGATGGCTGGCGGTTGCCGCAGGGCAATGCCGTGAGCGCAAGGCCGGCCCCGCTGGCTTGACAGCCACGCGGCCGCCCCGACATACTGCGGCGCAGGTGATGGCGGGCCTGCCCCGTGGCGGCCCGGACTGGAAGGGGCGACCATGGACAGCTACAACCCGCTCGCGCACAACGCCGCCATCGACGGCCTGATCACGGCCATCTCGCGCAACACCGACGACAGCGCGCTGGCCAAGCACCTCGGCGCCCCGTCCTGGTACATCGTGGCCGACTACCTGCACCCGCAGACGCACGAGCGCGGTCATGTGCTGATCTCGCAGGGCGCGCAGGACCGCAAGCTCTACTTCCTGGAATCAGGCCACCTCAAGGTGGACGTCAAGACCGACAAGGGATTGGTGCAGCTCGCCATCCTGGGCGCGGGGACCGTGGTGGGCGAAGGCAGCTTCTTCTCGCACCTGCCGCGCAATGCCTCGGTCGTGGCCTACAGCCCCTGCAAGCTCTGGTCCATGAGCCCCGAGGACTTCGAGGCCCTGTCGAAAAAGCATCCCACTGTGGCACTCTCGCTGGCCCTGGCCCTGGGCGCCATCGTGGCCACGCGCATGGTGGACGTGAGCCGGCGTATCGCCAGCACCTGAGAGCCTGCGAATCCATCGGCTGCGTGATCGGCTCGCTGCGATGTCGTCGCGAGCGCTCTCACTTCATGCGGCCCAGGCCGCCATCAGGTCCTGCGCGGCCTGCTCCGGATTGTGCTGCGCCGTGATGGCGCGCACGACGGCCAGCGAGCCCACGCCCGTGGCCTTGATCGCCGGCAGCTCGGCCGCCGAGATCCCGCCGATGCCTACGCCCGGGTAGTCGCGCATCAGCCGCGCGTAGGCGGCCAGGCGTCCCGGGCCCTGCGGTGCCGTGGCCATGCGCTTGAGCGTGGTGGGATAGACCGCGCCCATGGCGATGTAGCTCGGGCTCAGGGTGTCGGCGCGCACCATCTCGGCATAGCCGTGGCTGGACAGGCCCAGGCGGCACGACCGGCCTGCGTGGCGTCGGCAAAGGCGCCGGCCATGGCCACGGGGTCCTGCGCCAGGGCGACGGCGGTGTTGAGCAGCACGGCGTCGAAACCCCATTCCATCACCGTGCAGGCGTGCGAGGGGCGGCCCAGGCC
>JAYNNS010000098.1:3844-9011 GCA_038112835.1 Curvibacter sp.
CGGCCGCGCGGATGGCGGTGAAATCGGCGACCTCCATGTCTTCCTGACCCAGGTGCACCCCATAGGCGCCGGCGGCGATGGCTTCGCGCCAGTGGTCGTTGATGAAGAGCAGGGCCTGCGTACCGCGCACGGCTTGCACCGCGGCCGCGACCTCGCGCCGCACGGCGGCAGCGTCCTCGGACTTGTAGCGCAGCTGCAGCGTGGGCACGCCCGCACGCGCCATGCGGCCCACCCACTCGGCGCTGGGCAGCACGGCGTAGACGCCCAGGCGGGCCGGGCAGGGGGGGAAGGCGTCCGGCCGCGGCCAGGGACGCAGGCCGAAGTCGGCCGGTTCATCGGGCCAGGCCTGTGGGTCGAACTGGCGAGTACGGTTGGCCTGGGCCAGCCAGGCCAGGGCCACGCACTCGGCGTCGATCTCGATGAAGCCCAGGGCCAGACAGGCCTGCTTGGCGCTGCGGTAGACGGCGTCGTCGCGGCTGTAGTTCAGCGCGGGCGTGCCTTCGACGGGGATCGCCTTGTCGCCATGGGCCGCGACGATGGCGCGGGCGTCGGTGCTAAGAGAGGTCATATCAGTTGCTCCACTGGATTGAGCTTGGCCTGTCATGCTTGCAAGGAAGTGCGCGTAGCCTGGGGGTGCTTCACTTCGCGTGCCAGAAGGGCGTGCCCAGCACGGGCGTGGAGGGCTGGGCGGCGTCCTGCTCGGTCATGGCGCCGGAGCGGTACGCCGCGCGGCCGGCCTGCGTGGCGTCGGCGAAGGCGCCGGCCATGGCCACCGGGTCCTGGGCCAGGGCCACGGCGGTGTTGAGCAGCACGGCGTCGAAGCCCCACTCCATCACCGTGCAGGCGTGCGAGGGGCGGCCCAGGCCCGCGTCCACGATCAGCGGCACGTTCAGGCGCTCGCGCAGCATGCGCATGGCGTAGGGATTGACCGGCCCCTTGCCCGTGCCGATGGGCGCGGCCCAGGGCATGACGGCCTGGCAGCCCACGTCGACCAGGCGCTGGCAGAGCACGAGGTCCTCGGTGCAGTAAGGCAGGACCTTGAAGCCGTCCTTGAGCAGGCGGTCGGCGGTCTCGACGAGGTTGAGCGTGTCGGGCTGCAGGGTGTAGTCGTCGCCGATCAGTTCGAGCTTGATCCAGGGCGTCTCGAAGACCTCGCGCGCCATCTGCGCCGTGGTGATGACCTCCTGCACGCTGTGGCAGCCGGCGGTGTTGGGCAGCACGGGGACGTTCAGCTTCTTGAGCAGCTCCCAGAACTGGTTGCCCGCTTCGTGCGGTACCGCGCCCTGGCGGCGCAGCGAGGCGGTGAGCATGGCCGGGCGCGAGCGTTGCACGGCGGCTTCGAGCACGGCGGGTGAGGGATAGCGGGAAGTGCCCAGCAGCAGGCGGCTGTGAAAGGTCTCGCCGTAGAGGATCAGGGGATCGGGGGATGTTTCCAGGCTCATGATTAGCCTCCCGTCACGGGAGAGATGATTTCGATGCGGTCGCCTTCGTGCAAGACGTGTTGTGCGTACTGTGTCTTGGGGACGAACTGGGTGTTGACCGCGGCGGCAAAGGGCGGTCGGGCCTCGATGGCGGCGATGGCGTCGAGCAAGGTGGCGTGGTTGGCCAGTTCGTGCTCGTGCCGGTTGATGATGACCTTCATGCGGCGCTTTCCTCCACTTGCAGCGCCAGGCTGCCGGCCAGCGTCGTGCGCTGTTCCTGCACCAGTTCCAGCACCACGTCGAGCAGGGCCGGCGAGATCATGAAGCCGTGCCGGTACAGGCCGTTGATCTGTAGCGTGCGCGGCCCCAGCCGGCGGATGGCCGGCAGGTTGTCGGGCAGGGTGGGGCGACACTGCGTGGCGAGCTCCAGGATGCGGCCTTCGGCAAAGCCCGGGTGCACGGCGTAGGCCGCGCTCAGCAACTCCAGCGTGGAGCGCACGCTGGGCGGCGAGAGGTCGTTGCTTTCGATCTCGGTGGCGCCGATGACGAACAGATGGTCCTGCTTGGGCGCGATGTAGATCGGGTAGCGCGGGTGGATCAGGCGCGTGGGCCGCTTGAGCGTGACGTCCGGGGCGTGGATGCGCGCCACCTCGCCGCGCACGCCGCGCAGCTCGCCCCATTGCCCGGCGGCACCGAGGCCGCGACAGTCGAAGAGCCAGTCCGGTTGATGGGGCCGGCCGGGTGCAAAGTCCTGCGGCACGCGCGGGCTGTTCCAGTGCAGCTCGACCTGGAGTGCCTGCAGCTCGTGCAGCAGCGCGGCCAGCAGCTGGCGGTTGTCGAGCTGGCCTTCACCGGGCAGGTACAGGCCTTGCGCGAAACGGTTCTCGAGCGTGGGCTCCAGCGCGCGCACGCCGGCGCCGTCCAGCGTCTGCAGATGCGGCAGGCCGGGCACGCGGTCCTGGGTGTGGCGCAGCAGGCCGGCGAAGCGCTGCGCCTCGGCCGCGTCCTGGCGGTGCCAGAGGATGAGCGTGCCCTCCTGCTGGAAGAACACGGGCTGCGTCAGTTGTGCGATCAGCTGCGGCCAGCGCGTGAGCGCGTAGCGCCCCATGCCGACCACGCTGGGCTCGGTGATGGCGGACTCGGCCAGCGGTGCCAGCATGGCGGCGGCGATCCGCGCGGGCGAGCCCTGGGCGTCGGCGCTGCCCGCCTCGAAGACGGTGACGCGATGCCCTGCACGCGCGAGCTGCCAGGCCAGCAGCCGGCCCATGAGGCCGGCGCCGAGCACAACGGAAGAAGGACCTGGGTTCAATGGGCGCATCTCAATTGATCTGATAATTCGTGGCAGGAGCAAACTCATGACCACCCCAAAACATTACCCGCGCGTGCTGTCGATCGCGGGTTCCGACAGCGGCGGCGGCGCCGGCATCCAGGCCGACCTCAAGACCTTCAGCGCCCTGGGCTGCTACGGCATGACGGCCATCACGGCGCTGACCGCGCAGAACACGCAGGGCGTGCGCGGCATCCACGGCGTGCCGCCCGAGTTTCTGGCGGCGCAGCTCGACGCCGTGCTCGAGGACATCGGTGCCGACGCCGTCAAGATCGGCATGCTGCACGCGCCCGAGATCGTGCGCGTGGTGGCGCAGGCGATCCGGAAATACAAGTTGAAGCACGTGGTCCTGGACCCCGTGATGGTGGCCACCAGCGGCGACCGCCTGATCGCGGAGGAGACGGTGAGCGTGCTGGTGCAGGAGCTCTTCCCCTTGGCCACGGTGATCACGCCCAACCTGGACGAGGCCGAGCTGCTGCTGGGCCACACCATAGCCGGCATTCCCGCGCTGGAGGGCGCGGCACGCGAACTGCAGGCCCTGGGCGCGCCGAGTGTGCTGCTCAAGGGCGGGCATCTGAAGGGTGACGAGGTGGTGGATCTGCTGCTGCAGGGCGACCGCGTGCCGCTGCGTCTGGCCTCGCCGCGCATCGCGAGCGAGAACGTGCACGGCACGGGCTGCACCCTGTCCTCGGCCATCGCGGCGCAGCTGGCGCTGGGCCATGGCCTGGAAGACGCCGTGCGTCTGGCGCGCGCCTATATCCTGGGCGCGATCGCTGCGGGCGCGGACGTGCACACCGGGCACGGCCACGGCCCGCTGAACCACGGGCACGCGCCGGTGGCCATGCAGCTGCTGGGCTGACACGGATACGCCTTCCATCTCGTATGCACTCAGTTGGGGGAGGGCCCAGGCCTGCCGTCGGGCATCGTGGCCGGCTTCCCTGCGTGAGCATTACCTCCATCAGGTTCAAAGGGACTTTCTCAGTCGACGCGACACGGGCCGCGGCAACACCCCTAGCGGTTGCGCCCTGACGAACAGGACGCAGGACTGCATTTTAGTCCGGCACCCGCCAAGAAAAAGCCCACCGGAAAGGCGGGCTTGATCTCTTTTGGGCTTTCTTGACCGGAGGCAAGAAAGCCCCACGCTCGACACTTCGTGTCCCCGCTGCCTCCAGAGGGGGCTCTCGCCGGCTTGGGGCGGCCCGGCGCCGGCTCAGTCGAAAACCGGCGTCTCCACGCCCAGCACCTTGTGCAGCTTGGGGCTGGTGGTGGTGTATTGCAGGTGGATCTTGCCCTTCTCGGGGAAGATGATGGGCGCGGCGGCAAAGGCAGCCAGCGCGCACTCATGGAAGCCCGAGAGGATGAGCTTTTTCTTGCCCGGGTAGGTGTTGACGTCGCCGACGGCGAAGATGCCCGGCACGTTGGTGGAGAACTTCTCGGTGTCCACCACGAGCTGCTTGCGCTCGATGTCCAGGCCCCAGTCGGCGATCGGCCCCAGCTTGGGCGAGAGACCGAAGAAGACCAGCAGCATGTCGAGCGGCACCACGCGGGTTACGCCGTCACCGCCGGTGACCTTGACGCCGGTGAGCTTGCCGTCCTTTTCCTCGACGGCCGTGATCTGGCCGACCATGAACTGCATCTCGTAGGCGTCGCACAGTTCCTTCATCTTGGCGACGCTCGCCGGGGCGGCCTTGAAGCCGTCGCGGCGGTGCACCAGGATCACGCTCTCGGCCTTGTTCGGGCCTTCGTTGGTGAAGTTCAGCGTCCAGTCCAGGGCGGAGTCGCCACCGCCCACGATGACCAGGTTCTTGCCGGCGAAATCGGCCGGATTCTTGACGCGGTAGAAGAGCTGCGAACCCTCGAACTTGTCCAGGCCCTCGACCTTGAGCGTGCGCGGCTCGAAGGCGCCCACGCCGGCGGCGATGAAGATGGTCTTGGTCAGGAAGCGCGTGCCCTTGCTGGTCTCGACGTAGAAGCGGCCATCGTCCTGCTTCTGCACCACGGTGACCGTCTGGCCCAGGTGGAAGGTGGCGCCGAAAGGCTCGATCTGCTTGAGCAGCGCGTCGGTCAGTTCCTTGCCCGTGCATACCGGGATGGCCGGGATGTCGTAGATGGGCTTGTCGGGGTAGAGCTCGATGGGCTGGCCACCGGGGTAGCTCAGCGAGTCGATGACGTGGGCCTTGATTTCGAGCAGGCCGAGTTCGAAGACCTGGAACAGGCCGACGGGGCCGGCGCCGATGATGACGGCATCGGTTTCGATCGGGCCTTCGTGGGCCTGGGCGGTCTGGATCACGGCGGGACTGAGTTTGGGTTCCATAGGCATGGGTCTGTTCACACTGTTTTTCAAGTGCGAACGTGGTGAAAACCGCGCCAATCTAGGCGCGCGACGACGCCCAGGCTGGCCGCCTGGGCTAGGAGTGCA
>JAYNNS010000099.1:0-6632 GCA_038112835.1 Curvibacter sp.
CCGCTGGGCGTGTTGGCGTATCACCCGCCCGGTCCGAGCAACGCCGCGTGCCCGTAGCGTAGCGCAGGGACGACGCACCCGGCTCGCCTTCTCTTTGCTTATTTTCTCTTGGCGAAGCAAGAGAAAGTGAGTCGCCCGCCGGGGCGAGACCCGGCAAGCAGGCATGCCATGCCGCGCATCGTGAGCAGAACTGCAGCCCTCTAGAATGTGAACCCATTCCATGAGCGACACTTCCCCGCATCCTTCCGCCCTGTGCTGGGCCCTGATCCCCTGTGCCGGCACCGGCTCGCGTTCCGGCGCCGCCGGCCCCAAGCAGTACCAGCCCGTGGCCGGGCAGCCCATGGTGTTGCACACATTGGAAGCTTTTGCGGCCGTGCCACGCATCAGCCGTACCCTGGTCGTGGTGGCGCCGGGCGACCGTTTCCTGCAGCCCGACCCTTCCGCAGGCTGGGTCGTGGCCGATGCCGGTGGCGACACACGGGCGGCCACGGTGGCCCATGGCCTGGCCGTGCTGCGCAGCCTGGGCGCGGGCGACGACGACTGGGTGCTGGTGCACGATGCGGCGCGCTGCCTGGTGACGCCGGCGCAGATCACGCAGCTGATCGAGGCCTGCGCGCAGGACCCGGTGGGCGGCCTGCTGGCACTGCCCCTGCCCGACACGCTCAAGCAGGAGCTGGCCGGTCGTGTGGCCGGCACGTTGCCGCGCCAGGACAAATGGCTGGCACAGACGCCGCAGATGTTCCGCCTGGGCCAGCTGCAGCGCGCGCTGCAGGCTGCGGGCGAGGCCGTGACCGACGAGTCCTCGGCCATCGAGGCCCTGGGTCTGGCGCCGCGCCTGGTGGCCGGCAGCGCGCAGAATTTCAAGGTGACCTATCCCGAGGACTTCGCCCTGGCCGCGGCGGTCCTGACTGCAAGAGGCAAGACGCTATGAACATCCCGTTTTCCATCCGGGTCGGCGAGGGCTGGGACGTGCACCAGCTGGTCGAGGGGCGCAAGCTCATCCTGGGCGGCATCGAGATCCCCTACGAGAAGGGCCTGCTGGGCCATTCGGATGCCGACGCGCTGCTGCACGCCATCACCGATGCGTTGTTGGGCGCGGCGGGCCTGGGCGACATCGGCCGTCATTTCCCGGACACCGCCCCCGAGTTCAAGGGCGCGGATTCAGGCGTGCTGCTGGCCGAGTCGGCGGCGCGCGTGCGCGCGGCGGGCTGGCAGATCGGCAACATCGACAGCACCATCATCGCCCAGGCGCCCCGGATGGCGCCGCACATCCCGGCCATGCGCGCCCGCATCGCCGCGCTGCTGGCGCTGGACGAGGGGCAGGTCAACGTGAAGGCCAAGACAGCCGAGAAGCTCGGCCCCGTGGGCCAGGGCCTGAGCATCGAGGCGCGGGCCGTGGTGCTGCTGACGCGCTGACGCTCAGCGCGCCTGCTGCAGCTGGATGCGGGTGGTGAAGCCGCCTGTGGGGCTGTTGCCGACGCCGAACTTGCCGCCCATGCGGCGTACCGTCTTGTCGACGATGGACAGGCCCAGGCCGGCGCCGGTGGCGGCGGTGCGCGCGGCGTCACCGCGGTAGAAGGGCTTGGTGAGGTTGGGCAGGTGCTCGGTGGCCACGCCGGGGCCGTGGTCGCGGATGCGGATCTGCACCCAGTGGTCGCGCGTGCGGGTGGTGATGTCCACCGTGGTGATGCCGGTCTCGGGCGACGTGCCGTAGCGACGCGCGTTCTCGATCAGGTTGGAGATGATCCGGCCCAGCTCCACGCTGTCGGCCATGACCCAGACGTTGTCCTGCAACTCCAGATTGAACTTCATGTCGCTGCGGTCCTTGAAGGCGAACAGGCTGGCGCGGATCACCTCGTTGAGGTTGACGCGCGTGAGCCGGACGTGGTCGGGGCGCGCGTAGTCCATGAACTTGTCGATGATGGCGTCGAGCTGCTCCAGGTCGGACACCATGTGGGCCTGGGCGTCGGGGTCGGTGACGCTCATCTCGGTCTCCAGGCGCAGTCGCGCCAGGGGCGTGCGCAGGTCGTGCGAGATGCCGGCCAGCATGACGGCGCGATCCTGCTCGATCTTGGCCAGGCGCTGGGCCATGCGGTTGAAGCCGATGTTCACCTGCCGGATCTCGGCGGTGGGCACGCGCTCGTTGAGGCGGCTGGCCGCGAAATCGCCTTCACGGATGCGGCTGGCTGCGAAGGACAGCTGTTTGAGCGGGCGGTTGATCAGGCGCGCGATGATGGCCGCACCGGCCAGCGAGAGCAGCACCCCCGTGGTCAGCCAGATCAGCCAGGTCTGGCTGGCGGTCTGGTTGAAGCGGGCGCGGTCGGTGTGCAGCCAGAACTGGTCGCGCTCGATCATGAAGCCCACCCAGAGGCCGGGCTTGTTGTTGACGCTGCTGGCCACCACCGTGCCCGGGCCCAGGCGTGCGGTCAGCTCCTGCACGATGCGCCGGCTCAGGCCGTCGTTCTCGAAGGCCTCGAAACGGTCGCCGGGCTCGCGCGGCAGCACGCGCACGCCCTCCTTTTCGGTCATGGTCTTGATCAGCGAGACCCGCATGATGGGGTCGGCGTGGACCAGGGCCGCGCGGCTCAGGTTGACGAGCGAGGCGATCTGCTGCGCGGTCTGCAGGGCACGCGGCTCGAATTCCAGGGCGCGCAGCGTCTGCAGCCAGGCCAGGATGCTGCCGAACAGCAGCAGTGCGAGCAGGAAGAAGGTGCGCCAGAACAGGCTGAGGCCGGGCTGTTCCTGGAGTTCGCCTTCCAGGTCGGCCGGCGCGGTCTCCATGCCCACGCCGGCGGCGAGGCCGCCGTCCTGGCTTTCGGTCTGCTGGGTCTGCCAGCGCGAGGGATCCGGCAGCGCGCCGGAACCGGAAGGAGCGGAACTGAAGATCAACCTGCACCGTCCGGGATGAAGACATAGCCCACGCCCCAGACCGTCTGGATGTAGCGCGGCACGGCCGGGTCGATCTCGATCAGCTTGCGCAGGCGCGAGACCTGCACGTCCAGGCTGCGGTCGAAGGGCTCGAACTCGCGCCCGCGGGCCTGCTGGGCCAGCTTTTCACGCGACATGGGCTGGCGTGGGTGGCGCACCAGGGCCTTGAGCATGGCGAACTCGCCCGTGGTCAGGGGCAGCTCCTCGCCGTTCTTGCGCAGGGTGCGTGCACCCATGTCGAAGCTGTAGGGGCCGAAGCTCACCACCTCCTGGTCGCTCGACGGCGCGCCGGGTGCCTCGGGCGCGGGGCGGCGGCGCAGCACGGCATTGATGCGCGCAAGCAGCTCGCGCGGGTTGAAGGGCTTGCCCAGGTAGTCGTCGGCGCCGACTTCCAGGCCGACGATGCGGTCCACGTCCTCGACCTTGGCGGTGAGCATGATGATGGGCGTCTTGTCGTTGGCCGCACGCAGGCGGCGGCAGATCGACAGACCGTCCTCGCCGGGCATCATCAGGTCGAGCACGATGAGGTCCACCGTCTCGCGCAGCAGGATGCGCGTGAGGGACTTGCCGTCCTCGGCCTGGAAGACCTCGAAGCCCTCCTGGGTCAGGTAGCGGCGCAGCAGGTCGCGGATGCGCGCATCGTCGTCGACGATCAGGATCTTGTCTGCTCGGCTGGAGGGGGACGTCATGGGTGGTGCTTTGCCTCGTGACTGTTACATCCTTGATTTTGCCGGGCGCCACAGGCCATCCAGGGGACCCAGGGGCGACTTTGACACACTGTTACAAATCTCGCCGGGATGCGCAAGTGCGCCACCGCAAAAATGCCGGGATCGTTCCCGGGAGTTCCATGCACATGACATCCTTTTCCCGCCAGATGATTTCCCTGCTGCTGCCAGCCACCCTGGCCCTGCTGCCTGCCGCCCAGGCCCAGCCCATCCCGCGCGACGTGGTGCAGTTTGCGGCCACGGCCACGCTGGAGGCGCGCCAGGACCAGCTGAGCGTGACCCTGCGCACCACCCGCGAAGGCAGTGATCCGGGGGCCGTGCAGCAGCAGCTCAAGGCGGCGCTGGACGCGGCCCTGGCCGAAGCCCGCCCCCAGGCCCAGCCGGGTGCGCTGGACGTGCGCAGCGGGGCCTTCAGTCTCTTTCCGCGCAGCCAGCGCGACGGGCGCATCAGCGTCTGGCAGGGTACGGCCGAGCTCATCCTCTCGGGCACCGAGATCGAACGCATCGCGGCCCTGGCCGGCCGTATCCAGGGCATGACCGTGGCGCAGACCGCCTTCGGCCTGAGCCGTGAGCAGCGCGAGCTGCTGGAGCAGCAGGCCCAGGCCCAGGCCATCGAGCGTTTCCGCGCCCGGGCGACGGAGATCGCGCGCGGCTTCGGCTTCAGCAGCTACAGCCTGCGCGAGATCCATATCAACAGCCAGGATCAGGGCGCGCAGGTCCGCCCGCGCTTCATGGCCCTGGAAGCCAAGGCCGGCATGGCCGCCGATGCGCCGCTGCCGGTGGAAGCCGGGCAGGCCCAGGTGCAGGTGACGGTCAGCGGTTCGGTACAGCTCAAATAGCGCGGACGGCGCTGCCGCGTGCCCACCTGGGCGGCCCGTTCAGGTGGCTCGCTCAGGCTGCACTCGAAGGCACGGAAGCAATGTGAGGGAATGACCGGGCAGACCGGCGCCTTACTGCGCCGCCCAGCCGCCGTCCATGTTCCACGCCACGCCGCGCACATTGTCCGCTGCCGGCGAGCAGAAGAACACGGCGAGGCCGCCCAGTTCTTCCGGCGTGGTGAACTGCATCGAGGGCTCCTTCTCGCCCAGCAGCACCTTCTTGGCGTCCTCGTTGGAGAGCTTGAGCGCGGCGGCCTTGGCGTCCACCTGCTTCTGCACCAGGGGCGTCAGCACCCAGCCCGGGCAGATGGCGTTGCAGGTCACGCCCGTGGTGGCGTTCTCCAGTGCAGTGACCTTGGTCAGACCCACGATGCCGTGCTTGGCCGCCACATAGGCCGACTTCTCGGCCGAGGCCACGAGGCCGTGCACCGATGCCACGTTGATGATGCGGCCCCAGTTCGCGGCGCGCATCGCGGGCAGCGCCAGGCGCGTGGTGTGGAAGGCGCTGGTGAGGTTGATGGCGACGATGGCGTCCCAGCGCTCGGTCGGGAAGTCCTCGATGCGTGCCACGTGCTGGATGCCGGCGTTGTTGACCAGGATGTCCACGCGGCCGAACTGCGCGGCGGCGGCCTTCATCATGTCCTCGATCTCGGCCGGCTTGCTCATGTCGGCGCCGTGGTAGCCCACCTTCACGCCCAGCGCAGCGATCTCGGCCTTGGGGCCTTCGACATCGCCGAAGCCGTTGAGCACGATGTTGGCGCCCTGGGCGGCCAGGGCCTTGGCGATCCCCAGGCCGATGCCGCTGGTGGAGCCGGTGACGAGTGCAGTTTTACCTTTGAGCATGAGTTGTCTCCAATGAAGGGCACTGGTTTGAATTAGGATGATGCCACGCGCATCGCATCCCTTTGTGAGTTCCATTGCACCATGTCCGAGCCTACGCTGAACTACGTATCCTGTCCCGACGCCAGCGGCGGCCACCGCATGGCGTACTGGCAGTGGGGCCGGGCGGATGCGCCGCATGTGGTGCTCTGCGTGCACGGCCTGTCGCGCCAGGGGCGCGACTTCGACGTGCTGGCCCAGGCGCTGCGGGCACGCGGCGGCGCGGACCTGCGCGTGGTCTGTCCCGACGTGGTGGGCCGTGGCCGCAGCGACTGGCTGCGGGACCCCAAGGGCTACCAGGTGCCGGCCTATGCGGCCGACATGGTGCTGCTGCTGCAGGCCTTGCAGCCGCAGACGCTGGACTGGCTGGGCACCAGCATGGGCGGGCTGATCGGCCTGGTGCTGGCCGGCCAGCCGGCGCCGCCTTTCCCGATCCGCCGGCTGGTGCTCAACGACGTGGGTCCCGCCATCTCCTGGCGGGCCATCGAGCGCATCGGCTCCTACCTGGGTGACCCGCTGCGCTTTGCCTCGGTGGAGGAGGCCGCCGAGGCCCTGCGCCGCATCTCCATCGGCTTCGGCCCGCACACGACCGAGCAGTGGCTGGCCCTGACCCGGCCCATGCTCAGGCCTGCCCCCGAGGGCGACGGCCGGCTCATGCTGCATTACGACCCGGCCATCGCGGTGCCCTTCCGCGCCTTGACGCCCGAGGGCTCGGCCCAGGGCGAGACCGTGCTCTGGCAGCTCTACGACGCCATCCGCGCCGAAACGCTGCTGCTGCGCGGCACCGAGTCCGACCTGTTCGCCCGCGAGACCGCGCTCGCCATGACGCAGCGCGGGCCGCACGCCCGGCTGGTCGAATTCCCCGGCGTGGGCCATGCGCCCACCCTGGTAGCCGAGGACCAGGTCCGCACGGTCTGCGATTTCCTGCTGGGCGACTGAGGGGGCACGATGAAGAGTCACGCTTCCGAACTCCCCGGCGGCGAAGCCCGCGCGCCGCTGATCGAGGCCACCGCGCACAGCCTGCCCGAGCAGGCCCATGCGCTGGCGCGCGCGCGCGCCTTCGCCGAACCCCTGCTGGCCAGCGAGGCGCTGGACACGGGCGAGAACACCCTGAGCCATGCCGACGCCGTGGCCACGATCCTCAAGACCATCGGCGGCTCCGAGGCCATGCAGGCCGCGAGCTATCTGGTATACGCCTGCCAGCACCTGAACAAGCCGCAGG
>JAYNNS010000099.1:6642-8964 GCA_038112835.1 Curvibacter sp.
CCACCAAGCTGGTGCAGGTGCAGCGCCAGGCGCGTGCGGCCCAGCTCGCCGCCGAGCGCTGTGGCACCGCCGTGCCCATGGCCCAGACGGCCGCGGCCCAGACCGAGAACGTGCGCAAGATGCTGCTGGCCTTCTCGCGCGATCTGCGGGTCGTGCTGCTGCGCCTGGCCTCGCGTCTGCAGACCCTGCGCTGGTTCGCGGCCAGCAAGCAGCCCGTGCCCGCCGGTCTGGCGGCCGAGTCGCTGCACGTCTTCGCGCCCCTGGCCAACCGCCTGGGCATCTGGGAGATCAAGTGGGAGATGGAGGACCTGGCCTTCCGCTTCCTCGAACCCGACACCTACAAGCAGATCGCGCGCCTGCTCGACGAGAAGCGCGTCGAGCGCGAGGACTACGTGGCCCGGCTGCGCCAGCAGCTCGAGGACGAGCTGCGCGGCCAGGGCATCAGCGCCCAGGTGCAGGGGCGGCCCAAGCATATCTACAGCATCGTCAAGAAGATGCGCGGCAAGTCGCTGGATTTCGAGCACGTGTACGACGTGCGCGCGCTGCGCCTCATCGTCGGCTCGGTGCCGGACTGCTACGCGGCGCTGAGCTGGGTGCACAGCCGCTTCACCCCGGTGACCGAGGAGTTCGACGACTACATCGCCAGGCCCAAGGCCAACGGCTACCAGTCCCTGCACACCATCGTGCGCGACGCCGAGGGCCGGCCGATCGAGATCCAGATCCGCACGCAGGACATGCACCAGCATGCCGAGCACGGCGTGGCGGCGCACTGGGCCTACAAGGAGGCCGGGGCCAAGGGCTACAGCGGCGTGACGGCCGACAGCGCCTACGACGCCAAGATCGCCGTGCTGCGCCAGCTGCTGGCCTGGGAGCGTGACCTCTCGGGGCCGCAGCAGGCGCAGGGCGTGCTCGACGACCGCATCTACGTGCTCACCCCCGACGCTGCCATCGTCGAGCTGCCCCAGGGGGCCACCCCGGTGGACTTCGCCTACAGCGTGCACACCAACCTGGGCCACCGCTGCCGTGGTGCGCGCGTGGACGGCGCCATGGTGCCGCTGAACACGCCGCTGCGCAACGGCCAGACGGTGGAGGTCGTGGCCGCCAAGGAGGGCGGCCCCTCGCGCGACTGGCTCAACCCCGAACTCGGCTTCCTGGCCAGCCCGCGCGCGCGAGCCAAGGTGCGTGCCTGGTTCAACGCCCAGGCCACGCACGAGACCGTCGCGCGCGGCCGCGAGGCGGTGGAGAAGCTGCTGCAGCGCGAGGGCAAGACCGCGATCAAGCTCGACGACCTGGCCGGCCAGCTGGGCTTCAATTCGGCCGATGCGCTGTTCGAGGTGGTGGGCAAGGACGAGCTCTCGCTGCGCAGCATCGAGGCCGTGCTGCGTCCGGCCGAGCCCCTGCTGCCGCCGGACGAGCATGCCCTGCTCAAGAAGATCCGCAGCGGCAGCGGCAGCCGCGGCGGCGTGCTGGTGGTGGGGGTCGACTCCCTGCTGACCCAGCTCGCCAAGTGCTGCAAGCCCGCACCGCCCGACGAGATCCGTGGCTTCGTGACCCGCGGCAAGGGCGTGAGCGTGCACCGGGCCGACTGCGCCAACCTGCGCGAGCTGGTGCGCCAGAACGGCGAGCGCGTGATCGAGGTCGAATGGGG
The DNA here is from genome assembly GCA_038112835.1 of Curvibacter sp. Taxonomy (GTDB): domain Bacteria; phylum Pseudomonadota; class Gammaproteobacteria; order Burkholderiales; family Burkholderiaceae_C; genus Hylemonella. The sequence goes on from JAYNNS010000099.1 coordinate 8,291, forward strand.
GGCGCCCAAGGGCGGCGTGGCGCCGGTCTATCCGGTGGACGTGGCCATCGAGGCCAGCGACCGCCAGGGCCTGTTGCGCGACATCCTGGAAATCTTCGCCAAGGAAAAGCTCAACGTCATCGGCGCCCAGACCCAGACCGTCAAGGGCGTGGCCTGGATGACGCTGACGGTGGAGGTGTCGGATTCAGGGCGGCTGGCCAAGGTGCTGGCCACGGTGGCGGCGCTGTCGGGTGTGCGCACGGCCCGACGGCGCTGACTGCGCGCACCGGCATACCGCTGACGGAGCGGCATCCCTCGGGCGGTTCAGACTGCCCGGTTCAGGTCCACCGCCAGTCCGGCCTGCTTCATGGCCCGGGCCAGCAGCAGGTGCCACAGGCCTTCGTCGTCCAGGCGCAGGTTCGTGATGCCCTGCCAGGCGGGCGCCCGGGACTCGCCTGCAAGCAGGAAGCAGACCCGGCTGCGACCCAGGCTGGCCAGCGCATGGCCCAGTTCCATCAGCAACTCGGGCGTCGCCGCCCGGGGCAGGCCCGAGGCCGGGTCCAGGGCCTGCGCGGGCAGGAGCACCACGGCGTACTGCAGCGCGCTCAGTTCTTCCAGACGGTCGAGAAAGAGCTCCGTGCCCGGCCGCGGCGATGGGGCCGGTGTGCTGGCCTGCAGGCCGAGCTGCCGGATGA
>JAYNNS010000100.1:0-8907 GCA_038112835.1 Curvibacter sp.
TGCGCGGCGCCGCTTCCAGCGCAAAGCTGGTCAGGCCCGCACCGGCCATGGCGGCACAGAAGATCAGCACCTCGCCCGCGCCGGGAATGAAGGGGAAGAGCAGGTACTTGGAATAAACGGCGCTGCCCGTCACGTAGGCGAACACGCCCAGCGCCGAGCCGACCATGACCACCGGCATGATGGCCAGGCCATCCAGGCCGTCGGTCAGGTTGACCGCATTGCTCGCGCCCACGATGACCAGGTAGGTCAGCACCACGAAGCCGATCACGCCCAGCGGGTAGCTGACCTGTTTGAAGAAAGGAAGCAGCAGGCCTGCCTTGGCTGGCAGTTCAATCGAGAAGCCCGAGCGAACCCAGTTCATGAAAAACTCCCACACGCCCTGGTTGCTGCTGCCGGAAATCAGGAAAAGGAGATAGAAGGCGGCGATCAGCCCGACCACCGACTGCCAGAGATATTTTTCGCGCGAACGCATGCCCTCGGGGTCCTTGTTGACCACCTTGCGCCAGTCATCGACCCAGCCGATGGCGCCGAAGCCCAGCGTGACCCAGAGCACGACCCAGACGAAGCGGTTGGACAGGTCGAACCACAGCAGGGTCGAGATGCCGATGGCCATGAGGATGAGCACGCCGCCCATGGTGGGCGTGCCGCTCTTGGACAGATGGGTCTCCATGCCGTAGCCGCGCACGGGCTGGCCGATCTTGAGCGCGGTCAGGCGGCGGATCACCCAGGGGCCGGCTGCCAGACCGATCAGCAGCGCGGTCAGCGCGGCCATCACGGCGCGGAAGGTCAGGTACTGGAAGACCCGGAAGTAGCCGAACTCCGGCGAGAGGGTCTGGAGCCACTGGGCCAGGCTAAGCAGCATGATGTTCTTCCTTGTTCTGTTCGGCGTACGCGCTCACGGCCTGCACCACGCGCTCCATGCGCATGAAGCGCGAGCCCTTGACCAGCACGCTGGCGGTGCCCGGCAGCGCCTGCAGCACGGCGGCGTTGAGGGCCTCGGCATCGGCAAAGTGCCGCGCGCCACTGAACTGCGCCGCGCTCTGCGCGGTCTGCTCGCCCAGGGTGTAGAGCTGCTCGATGCCTTGGGCGCGCGCATAGGCGCCGACTTCGGCGTGGAAGCGCGGCCCCTCGTTGCCCACCTCGCCCATGTCGCCCAGCACCAGCAGGCGCGGCCCCGGCAGGCCGGCCAGCACGTCGATGGCGGCCCGCACCGAGTCCGGGTTGGCGTTGTACGTGTCGTCCACCAGGGTCAGCGTGCGGCCGGCCAGACGCAGGGTCAGGGCCCGCGAGCGGCCCTTGACCGGCTCGAAGGCCTCCAGCCCCAGCGCGATGTGCGACAAGGGCACGCCCGCGGCCAGGGCACAAGCCGCGGCCGCCAGCGAGTTCTTGACGTTGTGCAGGCCGGCCACGCGCAAGTGGTAGCTCAGCGCGCCGGCCGGGGTGTGCGCCTGCACCTGCCAGCCCGCGCCGCTCCAGACCGGGGCGCTGCAGCTGAGATCGGCCGCTGCCGCGTCCTCGGTGATCGCGAAGGTGAGCTGCGCACGCGACCCGGCGAGCTCGTGCCACAGGCCGCTGTAGCGGTCGTCGGCCGGGAAGACAGCGGTGCCGCTGCCGCCCAGGGCCGTGAGCACCGAGCCGTTCTCGCGCGCCACGGCCTCGAGGGTGGCCATGAATTCCAGGTGCTCGCGCTGCGCGTTGTTGACCAGGGCCACTGTGGGCTGGGCCATGGCGGCCAGCTGGGCGATCTCGCCCGGATGGTTCATGCCCAGCTCCACCACCGCCAGCTGGTGCGTGGCGCGCAGGCGCAGCAGGGTCAGCGGCACGCCGATGTCGTTGTTGAAATTGCCCTCGGTGGCCAGCGTGGCCTGCGGCTTGAAGGCGCGCAGGATGGCGGCCGTCATCTGCGTCACCGTGGTCTTGCCGTTGCTGCCGGTCACGGCGATCAGGGGCAGCTTGTGCTGCGCGCGCCAGCCCGTGGCCAGCTGGCCCAGGCCGGCTTTGCTGTCGGGTACCACCAGGCCGCTCAGGCCGCTGGCGCGCAGCGCCGCCGCGTCGCTGCACAGCGCGGCCACCGCGCCGGCCTGCCGGGCCTGGCCGAGGAAACTGTGGGCGTCGAAGCGCTCGCCCTTGAGCGCCACGAAGAGGTCGCCCGGCTGCAGGGTACGCGTGTCGCTGTGCACGCGCTGCACGCCGACCAGACCGTCGCCGACCAGCTGCGCGCCAGCCAGCCAGGCCTGGGCCTGCTGCAGGTTGAACATGATGCTGTGCGCGCTCACCGGGACGTCTCCCTACGGCGCGCGCGCAGCGCCAGGCCGACCTGCTCGCGGTCCGAGAAGGGGGTGCGCACGCCCGCCGTCTCCTGGTAATCCTCATGCCCCTTGCCGGCCACCAGCACCACGTCACGGGCATCGGCCTGCGTCAGTGCCAGACCGATGGCGCGGGCGCGATCGGGCTCGACCACAGCGCCCGGCGCACCGGGGCGGATCTGGGCCAGGATCGCCTCGGGCGATTCGCTGCGCGGGTTGTCACTGGTCAGCACGATGCGGTCGGCCTGAGCGGCCGCGGTGGCGCCCATGAGCGGGCGCTTGTGCGGATCGCGGTCGCCGCCGCAGCCGAACACGCACCAGAGTCGGCCACCACGCTGCGCCGCCAGCGGGCGCAGGGCCTGCAGCACCTGGGCCAGGGCATCGGGCGTGTGGGCGTAGTCCACGACAGCCAGCGGCAGGCCGTCGCCGCCCTGGAACTCCATGCGGCCCGGCACCGGCTGCAGCGCGTGGCAGGCCAGCACCGCGTCCAGCAGTGGCACGCCCAGGCTGCGCAGCGTGGCGACCACGCCCAGCAGGTTGCTGACGTTGTAGTCTCCCAGCACCTGGGTGCTCAGCGGGACACGGACCTCGCCCTCGCAGACCTGCAGCTGCACACCACGCGGCCCCAGGCGGATATCCTGCGCGTACAGCCGCGCGCCGGTCTCGGCGCGCAGCGAGACCGTCCACAGCTCGAGCGCGCGGCCGGCCAGCGCCGCGGCGAGTTCCACGCCCTTGGGGTCGTCGAGGTTGAGCACGGCCGCGTGCAGCCCCGGCCAGTCGAAGAGCTCGGCCTTGGCCTGCCAGTAGGCGTCCATGCTGCCGTGGTAGTCCAGATGATCCTGCGTGAAGTTGGTGAAGATGGCGGTGCGGATGCGCGTGCCGTCCAGGCGGCGCTCGGCGATGCCGATGGACGAGGCCTCGATCGCGCAGGCCTGCAGCCCCGCGTCGACGAAGCGGCGCAGGGTCTGCTGCAGCAGCACGGGATCGGGCGTGGTCAGGCCGGTGCTCTGCACCTGGGCCTCCTGCAGGGAACCGGGCGCCGGCACGCGACCCACGCCCAGGGTGCCGATCAGGCCGCAGGGCACGGCCGGCTGCAGGGCCTCCAGGGCCTGGGCCAGCCACCAGCTGGTGGAGGTCTTGCCGTTGGTGCCGGTCACGGCCAGCACCTCGAGCTGCTGCGAAGGCTGCTCGTAATAGGCAGCGGCGATCGGGCCACTGGCCGCCTTGAGCCCGGCATACGCGGCCACCTGCCCGCCCTCGAAGCCATAGGCCTCGGCATCCTGCTGCTCCACCACGCAGGCGGTCGCGCCCCGGGCCAGTGCCGCGGGCACGAACTGGCGGCCGTCGCGTGCCGCACCAGGCCAGGCGATGAAGCCGTCGCCGGGGCCGACCCGGCGGCTGTCGGTCTGCAGGGTGCCGCGCACGCGGCCGCGCAGCCAGGCCGCGGCCTGCTCGGGGCTGTGCAGGGTCTGCATCACAGCTTTTCCTCCAGCGCCAGGGTCTGCGCCACGATGGCCGGCTTGACCTCGATGTCGGGCTGCACGCCCAGCAGGTGCAGGGTCTGCTGCACGGTCTCGCTGAACACGGGCGCGGCCACGTCACCGCCATAGTACTTGCCGGCATCGGGCTCGTCGATCATCACGGCGACGATGATGCGCGGTGCGGCCACCGGCGCCAGGCCCACGAAGAAGCTGCGGTACTTCTTGTCGGCATAGCCGCGGCCCTCCTGCTTGCGCGCGGTGCCGGTCTTGCCGCCCACCGAGTAGCCCAGGGCCTGGGCCTTGGGCGCCGTGCCGCCCGGGCCCGTGGCCAGGTTGAGCATGTGGCGCACGGCGCGCGCGTGACGGGCCTGCAGGATGCGCACGCCCTGCACCGGACCCTGCACCTTCTGCAGCGAGATGGGAATGATCTCGCCGTCGTGCGCGAACACCGTGTAGGCATGGGCCAGCTGCACCAGGCTCAGGGACAGGCCATAGCCGTAGCTCATGGTCGCATGCTCGATGGGCTTCCAGGTCTTCCAGGGCCGCAGGCGGCCGCTGACCGCGCCCGGGAAAGGCAGCTGCGGGCGCTGGCCGAAGCCCACTTGGCTGTACATCTCCCACAGGTCGCGCGCCGGCATCTGCTGCGCCAGCTTGACCATGCCGATGTTGCTGGACTTCTGCACCACCTCGGTCAGCGTCAGCACGGCATGGGCATGGGAGTCGCTGATGGTGGAGCTGCCCACCGTCAGGCGGCCGTTGCTGCTGAGCTGGATCGGCGTCGAAGGCGAGACCACGCCCTTCTCCAGCGCCAGCGCGGCGACGAAGGGCTTGACGGTGGAGCCGGGCTCGAAGGAGTCGGTCAGCGCGCGGTTGCGCAGCGGCGCGTTCTTGTGGCTCAGACGGCGCGCCGGGTTGTAGCTCGGGTAGTTGGCCAAGGCCAGCAGCTCGCCGGTCTGGGCATCGAGCACCACCACGCTGCCGGCCTGGGCTTGGTTGTCCTGCACCGCCTGCTTGAGGCGCTGGTAGGCATAGAACTGGATCTTGCTGTCGATCGACAGCTGCACGTCCCGCCCTTCGACCGGCGGCACCTGGGCGCCCACGGCCTCGACCACGCTGCCCAGGCGGTCCTTGATCACGCGGCGCGAACCGGGCTTGCCCGCCAGGATGCTGTTGAAGGCCAGCTCCACGCCCTCCTGGCCCTGGTCCTCGATGCTGGTGAACCCGACCAGGTGCGCGGCCACCTCCCCCTCGGGGTACTGGCGCTTGTATTCCTTGCGCTGGTAGATGCCCTTGAGCCCGAGCTCGACAATCTGCTTGGCCACGCCTTCGTCCACCTGGCGCTTGATCCAGACAAAGGTCTTGTCCTCGTCCTCGAGCTTGCGGTTCAGGTCGGCCAGCGGCATCTCCAGCAGGCGCGCCAGGCGCTGCAGGCGCCTGGGGTCGCGCTCCACGTCCTCGGGGATGGCCCAGATGCTGGGCGCCAGCACGCTGGTGGCGAGGATCTGGCCGTTGCGGTCCAGCACCCGGCCGCGGTTGGCCGGCAGCTCCAGCGTGCGCGCGAAGCGCACCTGGCCCTGCTTCTGGAAGAAGTCGTTGGAGATGACCTGGATGTAGGCTGCCCGGCCCGCCAGCACGACGAAGCTCAGCGCCAGCACGGCGACCACGAACTTGCTGCGCCAGACCGGCGTGCGGCTGGCCAACAGCGGGCTGGAGGTGTACTGGATGCTGCGGCTGCTCACAGGCACACCTCCGCCTTGCAGGCTGCGGCGCCATGCGCGCTGGGGATGGCCCTGTGGCTCATTGCAGCCGCCCCCCCGACACCCGCGGTTGCACCGTGGCCCCGGCCGGCACGGTACCGCTGTAGGGCTGGTAGCTCACGTAGTCGGTGATGGCCGGGCTGGCCGCGCGCATGCCCAGCTTGTCCTTGGCCAGCTTCTCGACCCGCTGGGTCGTGGCCTGGCGGCGCTTCTCCAGCTCCAGCTGCTCGCGCTCGCTCTCGATGCGGCGCGCCTCGCCCACCGCGCGGTCGAGCTCGGCGAACAGCCGGCGCGACTCGTACTGCACGCTCACGAGGTAGAGCGCACTGGCCAGCACGGCCAGCAGCAGGACGAGGTTCACACGGGTCATGGTGCCGCCCCCACGCTTGCCACTGCGTGAGCGGCGCAGCCCCACAGCGCGGACTGGGCCCGCGCTTCGCGCGCGCGTGGGGCGCTCGCACCTTGGAGCGGTCCTGCGGTGCTCATGCGTTCGTCCTCACCGCCACCCGCATGATGGCGCTGCGCGCGCGCGGGTTGGCCGCCACCTCGGCGGCGCTCGGCTTGATGCGGTCCAGCGCGCGCAGCTTCATGGGCTTGGGTGCGGCAAAGGGCGCGCGGCGGTCGTAGACCTCACGCGAATGCTGCGCGATGAACTGTTTGACGATGCGGTCTTCCAGCGAGTGGAAACTGATCACGACCAGCCGTCCTCCGGGTTGCAGCACATCGAGGCTGGCCTCTAGCGCTTCTTGCAGCTCCTCAAGCTCGGCGTTGATGAAAATCCGAAGAGCCTGAAATGTGCGCGTTGCAGGGTTCTGGCCCGGCTCGCGGGTTTTGACCGTGTCAGCCACGAGCTGGGCCAGTTCGGCGGTGCTTGAAACTGGGCCCCGTTCCTGTCGGCGCGCCACAATCGCCTTTGCAATCGGGCCAGCAAACCGTTCTTCACCGTAGTCACGTATCACCTCCGCGATTGCTTTTGTCTCGGCCGTCGCCAGCCACTGCGCCACGCTCTGGCCCCGCGTGGTGTCCATGCGCATGTCCAGCGGGCCGTCGAAGCGGAAGCTGAAACCGCGTGTGGGGTCGTCGATCTGGGGCGAGCTCACGCCCAGGTCCATCAGAATGCCGGCCGCGCTGGCCGGCGGCAGTTCGCGCAGATCCCGGAAGCCCTGGTGCCGGATGGCAAAGCGCGGGTCGGCAACGGTCTGCGCCTCGGCGATGGCGGCCGGATCCTTGTCGAAGGCGGTCAGCCGCCCGCGGGGCGACAGCCTCGACAGAAGCAGGCGCGAATGGCCGCCGCGACCGAAGGTGGCATCCACATAGGCGCCATCGGCCGGCTCGGCGACGCCGGGCGGGTCCTGCGGCTTGTTGAGCAAGGCTTCGATCGCTTCGTTCAACAAGACGGTGGTGTGTGTCCATGGGGCCTGTTCCACCGTCCGCTTTCAGAAGGAAAAGTCCTTGAAGACATCGGGCATCTCGCCCCGCATGGCCTCGGCCTCCTGGGCCTCGTAGGTCGCCTTGTCCCAGAGCTCGAAGTGGTTGCCCATGCCCAGCAGCATGGTGTCCTTGCTGATGCCGGCCGCGGCGCGCAGCTCGGGCGAGACCAGCACGCGACCCGTGGCATCCATCTCCACGTCCATGGCGTTGCCGAGGAAGATGCGCTTCCACCACTGGGCGGCCATGGGCAGGGCCGCGATGCGCTCGCGGAACTTCTCCCACTCGGGGCGCGGGAAAACCATGAGGCAGCCGTGCGGGTGCTTGGTGATGGTGAGCTGGCCGGCCGCCGTGGCGCTGAGCACGTCACGGTGCCGGGTCGGCACGGACAGCCGCCCCTTGGCATCCAGACTCAGCGACGAAGCCCCTTGAAACACGCACAACCTCTCTGTTCAGCACCAGAACCGGAGGGTGAAAAGCACGCGCGCACTTTTCACCACTTAATTCCACTTTTTTGCACTGTATCAGCAAAACATTGGCGAACAAGAGGGTTCACAAGGAAATTTTCAATGAAATCAAGGACTTAGAAACACTTTCACACAATTTTGAAGGGTAAAAATCTCTTCTAAATGAAGGACTTAGCGACCTGTGTGAATGTGACGCATGAAGGAAGACCAGGCGCTGTCAGCCGGCCTGAAGCGGAGCGAAAACGCCACGTCTGCGCCCGAACGGGCAGCGACAGCCTCAGAGGATGTAGCGCGAAAGGTCCTCGTTGCGGCTCAGCTCGGCCAGGCGCTGGTCCACGTAGGCGGCGTCGATGCGCACCGTCTGGCCCTGCAGCCGGGTGGCCTGGAAGCTCACCTCGTCGAGCAGACGCTCCATCACCGTGGCCAGGCGGCGCGCACCGATGTTCTCGGTGCGCTCGTTGACCTCGTAGGCGATGCGCGCCAGGCGCGTGATGCCCTCAGGCACAAACTCCAGCGTCACGCCCTCGGTGGCCAGCAGGGCCTGGTACTGCCGCACCAGCGAGGCGTGCGTCTGCGTGAGGATGGCCTCGAAGTCCTGCACCGAGAGCGAGGCCAGCTCGACGCGGATGGGGAAACGCCCCTGTAGCTCGGGGATCAGGTCGCTGGGCTTGCTCAGGTGGAAGGCACCCGAGGCGATGAAGAGGATGTGGTCGGTCTTGATCACGCCGTACTTGGTGGAGACCGAGGTGCCCTCCACCAGCGGCAGCAGGTCACGCTGCACGCCCTGGCGCGAGACCTCGGCCGTGCTGCCGCCGTCGCTGCGCGAGGTGACCTTGTCGATCTCGTCGATGAAGACGATGCCGTTCTGCTCGGCATTCTGCAGCGCCTGGGCGCGGATCTCCTCCTCGTTGACGAGCTTGGCCGCCTCCTCGTCCAGGATCATCTTCTGGGCTTCGGCGATCTTCATCTTGCGCAGCTTGCGCCTGCCGCCCCCCAGCTGGCCGAACATGCCGCGCAGCTGCTCGGCCATGTCTTCCATCCCGGCCGGCCCCATGATCTCCAGCGGCGGCCGGGCTTCGTTGACCTCGAGCTCGATCTCGCGCTCGTCGAGCTCGCCCTGGCGCAGCTTCTTGCGAAAGACCTGGCGCGCGGTGTTGTCGCCGCTGTCGGGCGCACCGGACTCGTGGCGCGGCGGCGGCACCAGTGCGTCGAGGATGCGATCCTCGGCCGCGTCCTCGGCCCGCGCGCGCACCTTCTTCATCTCGGCCTCGCGCGTCTGCTTGACGGCCACTTCCATCAGGTCGCGGATGATGCTGTCCACGTCCTTGCCCACATAGCCGACCTCGGTGAACTTGGTCGCCTCGACCTTGATGAAGGGCGCATCGGCCAGCCGCGCCAGGCGGCGCGCGATCTCGGTCTTGCCCACGCCGGTGGGGCCGATCATGAGGATGTTCTTGGGCGTGATCTC
>JAYNNS010000101.1:0-8877 GCA_038112835.1 Curvibacter sp.
CTGGGCTACATGACCGTCGCGCTGGGTGCCTCGGCCTACTCGGTGGCCGTGTTCCACCTGATGACCCACGCCTTCTTCAAGGCCTTGCTGTTCCTCGCCGCCGGCTCGGTCATCATGGGCATGCATCACAACCAGGACATCCGCTGGATGGGTGGCGTGCGCAAGTACATGCCCATCACCTGGATCACCTCGCTGCTGGGCTCCCTGGCCCTGATCGGCACGCCGCTGTTCGCCGGCTTCTACTCCAAGGACAGCATCATCGAGGCCGTGCACTTCAGCAACCTGCCGGGCGCGGGCTTCGCCAGCTTCGCGGTGCTGGCCGGCGTCTTCGTGACGGCCTTCTATTCCTTCCGCATGTACTTCCTGGTCTTCCATGGCAAGGAGCGCTACGACCAGAACCCCGACGCCCACCATGACGACCACCACCACGATCCGCACGACGACGGCAAGCCGCACGAGTCGCCCTGGGTCGTGACCGTGCCCTTGGTGCTGCTGGCCATCCCCTCGGTGGTGATCGGCTACCTCACGCTCATGCCCATGCTGTTCGGCGACTTCCTCAAGGACGCCATCACCGTCAACACGGCCGCCCACCCGGCCATGGCCAAGCTGGCCGAGCTGATCCACGGCCCGCTGGCCATGGCGGCCCACGCCTTCAGCACGCCGCCCTTCTGGCTGGCGCTGGCCGGCGTCGTGACCGCCTGGTACATGTACCTCGTCAACCCGGCGCTGCCGGCCGCCATCAAGCGCATGGCCCAGCCGGTCTACACGCTGCTCGAGAACAAGTACTACATGGACTGGATCAACGAGAACATCCTCGCGCGCGGTGCCCGCCTGTTGGGCATGGGCCTGTGGAAGGGCGGCGACCAGGCCGTGATCGACGGTGCCGTGGTCAACGGCTCCTGGAAGCTCGTGGGCTGGGTCGCCGCCGTGGTGCGCCGCGTCCAGTCGGGCTTCCTCTACCACTACGCCCTGGCCATGATCATCGGCATCCTGGTGCTGATGTCGTATTTCGTGACCTGGCCCACACTGCGCGCCGTGCTCGGACTGTAAGGAGAACAAGAACATGGGTCTGCTGAGCCTGGCCATCTGGTTGCCGATCGCTTTCGGCGTGCTGCTGCTCGTGCTCGGGCGCGACGAACAGGCGCGCGTGGTGCGCTGGGTCGCGCTCGTCGGCGCGCTGGCGAGCTTCCTTGTCACCATCCCGCTCTACACGGGCTTCCAGCTCGGCACCGCCGAGATGCAGTTCGTCGAGGAGCTGGTCTGGATGGAGCGCTTCAACGTCCACTACCACCTGGGCGTGGACGGCATCTCGCTCTGGTTCGTGCTGCTGACGGCCTTCATCACCGTGATCGTCGTGATCGCGGGCTGGGAGGCCATCACCAGCCGCGTCAACCAGTACATGGGCGCCTTCCTGATCCTCAGCGGTCTCATGATCGGCGTCTTCGCCGCGCTCGACGGCCTGCTGTTCTACGTCTTCTTCGAGGCCACGCTGATCCCGATGTACCTGATCATCGGCATCTGGGGTGGCCCGAACAAGATCTACGCGGCCTTCAAGTTCTTCCTCTACACGCTGCTGGGCTCGCTGCTCTTGCTGGTGGCCTTCATCTACCTGTACCTGAAGGCGGGCGGCAGCTTCGACATCGCCACCTGGCATGCGCTGCCGCTGGACGGCACCACGCAGACCCTGATCTTCTTCGCCCTGTTCGCGGCCTTCGCCGTGAAGGTGCCGATGTGGCCGGTGCACACCTGGCTGCCCGATGTGCACGTGGAGGCGCCCACGGGCGGCTCGGCCGTGCTGGCGGCCATCATGCTCAAGCTGGGGGCCTACGGCTTCCTGCGCTTCTCCATGCCCATCGCGCCCGATGCGGCGCACGAGTGGGCCTGGCTCATGATCGCGCTCTCGCTGATCGCCGTGATCTACGTGGGCCTGGTCGCCATGGTGCAGCAGGACATGAAGAAGCTCGTGGCCTACTCGTCCGTGGCCCACATGGGCTTCGTGACCCTGGGCTTCTTCATCTTCAACGACCTCGGCGTGGCCGGCGGTCTGGTGCAGATGATCGCCCACGGCTTCGTCTCCGGCGCCATGTTCCTGTGCATCGGCGTGCTCTACGACCGGGTGCACTCGCGCGAGATCGCCAGCTACGGCGGCGTGATCAACACCATGCCCAAGTTCACCGCCTTCGCGCTGCTGTTCGCCATGGCCAACTGCGGCCTGCCGGCCACCGCCGGCTTCGTGGGCGAGTGGATGGTCATCCTGGGTGCCGTCAAGGCCAATTTCTGGCTCGGTCTGGCCGCGGCCACCGCCCTGATCTTCGGCGCCGCCTACACGCTGTGGATGTTCAAGCGCGTCTACCTCGGCCCTGTGGCCAACGACGACGTCAAGGGCCTGAGCGACATCAACAGCCGCGAATTCCTCATGCTCACGCTGCTGGCCATCGCCGTGCTGTGGATGGGCGTCCATCCCAAGCCCTTCACCGACGTGATGGACAGCTCGGTGGCCGAGCTGCTCAAGCACGTGGCGCAGTCGAAGCTGAATTGAATCAAAGAGAACCAAGATGACAGACCTACTCAGCTGGATCGCGGTCTTCCCCGAGGTGATCCTCCTCGTCATGGCCTGCGCCGTGACCTTGCTGGACCTGCTGGTCAAGAGCCGCCTGCGCACCGGCACCTATGTGCTCACCCTGGCCACCCTGGCCGTCGTCGCCGTGCTGCAGGGCGTCTACGCCAGCACCGGCGGCACGCTCTACGGCCTGAACAACATGGTGGTCAGCGACCCCATGGGCAACTGGCTCAAGTGCTTCGCCACCATCGCCGTCATGGTGACCCTGGTCTACGCGCGTCCCTATGCCGGTGACCGTGACATGCTGCGCGGCGGCGAGCTCTTCAGCCTGAGCCTGTTCGCGCTGCTGGGCATGTTCATCATGATCTCGGGCAACAACTTCCTGCTGATCTACCTGGGCCTGGAGCTGCTCACCCTGTCCAGCTACGCCCTGGTGGCCCTGCGCCGTGACCATGCCGCCGCCACCGAGGCCGCGATGAAGTACTTCGTGCTGGGCGCGCTCGCTTCGGGCTTCCTGCTCTACGGCCTGTCCATGATGTACGGCGCCACCGGCACGCTGGACATCAACAAGGTCTTCGACGCCATCTACTCCGGCCAGATCAACCAGCAGGTGCTGGTCTTCGGCCTGGTCTTCGTGGTGGCCGGCCTGGCCTTCAAGCTCGGTGTCGTGCCCTTCCACATGTGGATCCCCGACGTCTACCAGGGCGCCCCCACCGCCATCACGCTCATGATCGGCGGCGCGCCCAAGCTGGCGGCCTTCGCCATCGTCATGCGCCTGCTGGTCGAGGGCATGCTGCCGCTGTGGTTCGACTGGCAGCAGATGCTCATGCTGCTGGCCATCGCCTCGCTCCTGATCGGCAACCTGGCTGCCATCATGCAGACCAACCTCAAGCGCATGCTGGCCTTCTCCACCATCGCGCAGATGGGCTTCGTGCTGCTGGGCCTGATCTCGGGCGTGGTCAACGGCAACGCCCTGTCCACCGTCGATGCCTACAGCTCCACCATGTTCTACGTGGTCACCTATGTGCTGACCACGCTGGCAACCTTCGGCGTCATCCTGCTGCTGGCGCGCGAGGGCTTCGAGAGCGAGGAGATCAGCGACTTCGCCGGCCTGAACCAGCGCAGCCCGCTGTACGCCGCCATCATGGGCATCTGCCTGTTCTCGCTGGCCGGCATCCCGCCCATGGTCGGCTTCTATGCCAAGCTCTCCGTGCTCCAGGCCCTGATCGGTACCGGCCAGGGCGTCTACATCGGCCTGGCGGTCTATGCCGTCATCATGTCGCTGATCGGCGCCTTCTACTACCTGCGCGTCGTCAAGGTCATGTATTTCGACGAGCCCATCACCGCCAGCACCGTCTCGGCCCCGCTGGACGTGCGTGCCGTGCTGTCCGTCAACGGCCTGCTGGTGCTGGGCCTGGGCATCCTGCCCGGCGGCCTGATGGCTCTGTGCGCCCAGGCCGTGGCGGCCATGCTGACCACCTGAATCCATGACGCCGTCCGCCGCCGTCACCACGCTCATCATCCTGGCCCTGCTGGCGGCCAACCTGCCGTTCCTCAACGACCGCCTGCTGGCGGTCGTGCCGCTGAAGTTCCCCAAGAACCTCGCTATCCGCCTGCTGGAGCTCGTGGCGCTCTATTTCGTGGTGGGCGGCATCGGCCTGCTGCTGGAGCAGCGCCAGGGCCGCATCGCCCCGCAGGGCTGGGAGTTCTACGCCATCACGGCCGCGCTCTTCCTGACCCTGGCCTTCCCGGGCTTCGTGTACCGCTATCTCTACAAGCGCCACCACTGAGGCCGCCATGGTCGCGCCTGATGACCGCCACCTGATCGAAGCGCGCGAGAGCAGCACCGAGCTGCTCCGAGGCAAATTCCTCCATGCCTTCCGCGACACCGTGCGCCTGCCCGATGGCAGCAGCGCTGTGCGTGAATACGTCAAGCACCCGGGCGCGGTCATGATCATCCCGCTGCTGCCGCAAACCGATGGCACGCTGCGCGTGGTGATCGAGCGCCAGTACCGCTACCCCGTGCAGCAGGTCATGATCGAATTCCCCGCGGGCAAGCTCGACCCGGGCGAAGACGTGCTGGCCTGCGCCCGGCGCGAGCTGCACGAGGAGACCGGCTACCGTGCCGCCGAATGGGCGCGTGCCGGCGTGTTGCACCCGGTGATTTCGTACTCCACCGAATTCATCGAGGTCTGGTTCGCGCGCGGCCTCACGGCCGGCGAGCGCCAGCTCGACGCGGGCGAGTTCCTCGACGTCGACACCGCCACCCCGGCCGAGCTGCTGCAGTGGAGCCGCGAGGGCAAGCTCACCGATGCCAAGACCCTCACGGGCCTGCTCTGGCTGCAGAACGTCCTCTCGGGCGCATGGTCACTGGACTGGCGCCCGGCACCCTGAGGCCGGGCCACGGATAATCCAAGGACCTGTCCGGCCTGGATCAACCAGGCCCTCTCGCTCCGGCCATGAAAGTCTTCAACCTCCAGTGCAGCGCCGCCCACCACTTCGAAGGCTGGTTCGCCTCCGAAGAGGATTACGCCGGCCAGCTGGCGCGCGGCCTGCTCGCATGCCCGCTGTGCGGCGACAAGGCCGTGCACAAGCTGCCCAGCGCCCCGCGCCTGAACCTGGGCGCCAGCGCCCCCGCCGAAGCCAAGCAGGCCGTGCCCTCCGGACCGGACCCCCAGGCCCTGCAGGCAGCCTACCTCCAGTTCGCGCGCCGCGTGGTCGAGCAGACGGAGGACGTGGGCGAGCGCTTTGCCGAAGAGGCCCGCAGGATCCACTACGGCGAACGTGAGGACCGCGGCATCCGCGGCCAAGCCACGCGCGAGGAGACCGCGGCGCTGCTGGAGGAGGGCATCGCGGTGATGCCACTGCCTCTGCCGGAGGGGCTCAAGGGGCCGTTGCAGTAACGACGCACGGTCTTGCCGTGCTCCTGCAACGCGGTCCCGTTCTGCTTGGCATGCCTGTCGGGGCGGCAAGCTCTAGGACTTGAACTGCAGCGCCGCCAGCCGGGCATACAGCCCGTCGGCCTGTACCAGTTCGGCATGGGTCCCCTGTTCGACCAGCCGCCCCTGGTCGATCACCACGATGCGGTCGGCCTGCTGCACGGTCGCCAGGCGGTGGGCGATGACGAGTGTCGTGCGGTCGCGCATGGCGGATTCCAGCGCGGCCTGCACCATGCGTTCGCTTTCGGCATCGAGCGCACTCGTCGCTTCGTCCAGTAACAGCAGCGGCGCGTTCTTGAGCATGGCGCGGGCGATCGCAATGCGCTGGCGCTGGCCGCCGGACAGGCGCACGCCGCGTTCGCCGAGGAAGGTGTCGTAGCCCTGGGGCAGGGCGCGGATGAAATCGTCGGCGTAGGCCGCGCGGGCCGCGGCGCGGACCTCCGCATCACTCGCGTCCGGGCAGCCGTAGCGGATGTTCTCGAGCGCGCTGGCCGAGAACAGCACGGGCTCCTGCGGCACCAGGGCCATGCGCGCACGCAGGTCCTGCAGCTTCACCGCCGTGATGGGCACGCCGTCGAGCACGATGCGGCCAGCTTGCGGGTCGTAGAAGCGCAGCAGCAGCTGCAGCACCGTGCTCTTGCCCGCGCCACTGGGGCCGACCAGGGCCACGGTCTCGCCGGGATGCACATCCAGCGTGAAATCGGCCAGCGCGGCCTGGGTCGGGCGTGAGGGATAGTGGAAGGTGACGGCCTCGAAGCGCAGGGCACTGGGACCTTGCGCCGGCGGCAGCGCCAGGGGCTGGGCGGGCGAGGCGATGGGCGAGCGCAGATGCAGCAGCTCCATCAGGCGCTCGGTAGCGCCGGCGGCGCGCAGCAGCTCGCCATAGACCTCGCCGAGCACGGCAAAGGCGCTGGCCAGCATGATGATGTAGACCACGGTCTGGCCCAGGTGGCCGGCGCTGATCTGGCCGGCCAGCACGGCCTGCGTGCCCTGGTAGAGCCCCCAGAGCAGGGCGCCGGAGGTGGCGACGATGATGAAGCCCATGAGCGTGGCACGGGCGCGCACGCGGCGGCGCGCGGTCGCAAAGGCGTTCTCGGTGGCGGTGTCGAAGCGCTGCGTCTCGCGTGTCTCGGCGGTGTAGCCCTGCACCACGGGGATGGCGTTGAGCACCTCGGCGGCGATGGCGCTGGAGTCGGCCACGCGGTCCTGGCTGGCGCGCGAGAGCCGGCGCACACGGCGGCCGAACCAGACGCTGGGCGCCACCACGAGCAGCAGCACGCCCAGCACCTGGGCCATGATCAGCGGGTTGGTCCAGACCAGCATGGCCAGCGCGCCCAGGCCCATCACGCTGCTGCGCAGGCCCATGGAGAAGGACGAGCCCACCACGGTCTGCACCAGCGTGGTGTCGGTGGTCAGGCGCGACAGTACCTCGCCGGTCTGCGTGGTCTCGAAGAACTCGGGGCTCTGCTGCAGCACGTGGGCGTAGACGGCGTTGCGCACATCGGCCGTGACGCGCTCGCCCAGCCAGCTCATGAGGTAGAAGCGCACGGCCGAGAACACGCCCATGGCCGCGGCCACGGCGAAGAGCAGGGCGAAGTGCTCACGCAGGGCCAGCAGCTGGGTGCCGCGGTCCTGGGGCTGCAGGCCCTGGTCGATCAGCTCGCGCAGCGCGAGCGGGAAGACCAGCGTGGCGCCGGCGGCGAGAAAGAGGAAAAGCAGGGCCAGGGCGATCTGCAGCTTGTAGGGCTGAAGAAAGGGCCGCAGGCCGCTGAGCGAGCGCGGATGGGCGCGGGGGCGGGAACTGTCACTGGGCATGCGGCAAGCATACCCGGCGCCGGTGACAGGGCGCGCGGCCGCGCTTCAGCTGCGCATGGCCAGCACGTCGCGCAGCTTGTCGGCCAGCTCGTCGATGTGGAACTTGGCGATGTAGGCGTCGGCGCCCGCGCTCTGGGCCTGCAGTGCGCTGGCGCTGCCGGTGAGCGAGGAGTGGACCACCACGGGGATGCCGGCGTACTGCAGGTCGGCCTTGAGCTGGCGCGTGAGCGTGAAGCCGTCCATCTCGGGCATTTCCAGGTCGGTCAGCAGCAGGGCCACCTTGTCGCGGGCGGTCTTGCCCTCGGCCTTGGCCTGGGCGGCCAGGCCCTGCAGGCGCTCCCAGGCCTCCTTGCCGCTGCGCGTCATGATGAAATTCACGCCCAGCGAACCCAGGCCCTTCTCGATCAGGCCGCGAGCCATGGCCGAGTCGTCGGCCACCACGACCACGCTGCCCGGCGGCAGCTCGATGCGCCCGCCCGAGGCCTTCTCGAACTTGGCGGTCTGGTCCGGCATCACGTCCTGCAGGATGCGCTCCACGTCCAGGATCTGCGCCAGGCGCGAATCCTCGGCGTCGCCGTCGATGCGCGCGATGCTCGTCACGAGTTCGCCGCCGCGTCCCTCGGCCGAGAGCACGTGCTTCCAGTCCACCTGCACGATCTCGGTCACTTCCTCCACCGCGAAGCCCTGGGTGGTGCGCGCGAACTCGGTCACGAGCAGGATGCCGTCGCCCGACTTGCGGGTGCAGCCCGTGAGCGCGGGCAGGTCGATGACGGTGATGATCTGGCCACGGATATTGGCCACGCCCAGCACGTGCGGCGGCGCGTTGACCATCTTGGTCAGCGCGGGCATGACCATGATCTCGCGCACCTTGAAGACGTTGATGCCGAAGAGCTCGCGCCGGTCGGTGCCGGCCGCTTCGCCCAGGCGGAACAGCAGCAGCTCGAACTTGTTGCTGCCGGCCTGGCCGGCGCGCGGGTCCGGGCCGCGGGAGGAGGGGGAGGAGGCGTTCATGCGGGGCGGTCCTGAGGGTGATGGGGTGAGCGTAGCCGCTAGTTGGGCCGACGGCAAGCCGTGCGCAGGAGTCTGCCGTGCACAAGTGCGCAAGAATCGGGTGGCTGCCGCCCCTGCCAGGCCTCAGAATCGCCCCATGTCCACCACCAGCCTGATCCAGCTCCTGCTGCTCGCCGCCATCTGGGGCTCCTCTTTTCTCTTCATGCGCATGGCCGTGCCCGTGCTCGGTCCGGCCTGGCTGATCGAGGCCCGGGTGCTGCTGGGGGCCTTGCTGCTGTGGGGGGTGGCGCGCGCGCTGCGCCAGCCTCTGGTCTGGAAGGGCCAGGGCCGGCACTATGCGGTGCTGGGCCTGTTCAACACGGCGCTGCCCTTCCTGCTCTTCGCCTATGCGGCGCGCACCCTGCCGGCCTCCATCCTGTCCATCCTCAACGCCACCGGCCCGATCTGGGGCGCGCTGATCGCCGCGCTGTGGCAGCGCACCCCGCTGCGCCCGCGCGCCGCCCTGGGCATGCTGCTGGGCGTGGCCGGCGTCTCGATCCTGGGCCTTGTGGC
>JAYNNS010000102.1:0-350 GCA_038112835.1 Curvibacter sp.
GCGCAGCACATCGGCCGCCCCCCGCGCGCCCGAAACATCGGCACAGGAAGCGCCGCCGATCCCGTCCTTCCTCAAGCTGGTGAAGTGCTGAACCGGTCCTAACCCAGCGCGCGCCGCAGGGTGGCCAGGCGCAGGGCCACGGCCTGGGCATCCTCACCCTCGGCCACCCCCCCCAGATAGATATCCAGGTCCAGCACCCCCCGGACCCGTTAGCCCAGCGCGGCCCCGGCCAGGCCGCGGTCGCGGAACAGCATCGAGATCTCGAAATTCAGCCGGAAACTGCGGTGATCGAAGTTGGCGCTGCCGATCAGGGCCAGGTTGTCGTCGCACAGCAGCGCCTTGCTGTGCAT
>JAYNNS010000102.1:360-3148 GCA_038112835.1 Curvibacter sp.
GATCTCCAGATCCTGCACCGCCGGGGCCAGTTCACCGAGCTCGGCCCGGGCCAGGCCGCGGTCGCGGTATTCGCCCCAGGCCCGGGGCAATAGCACCAGCAGGCGGTCCTGCACCGCCACCAGGCGGCGCCAGTCGCGCTGGGTGCGGTGGATCTCCTTGAGGTTGCGCAGCATGCGCGCGAGAATCTCGCGTGCCGGCATGGCCTGCAGGTAGTGCCCCAGTGGCAACTCCGACACCGCAGGCAGACCATGACTGCCGCGCCAGGTCTCCAGCCGCTGCTGCAATTCCTCGCGGCTCAGGGACTGGCCGCTGAAGGGGTCGATCACCACCTGGGCCTGCGGCAGGTTGACCTTGACCATGAAATGCCCCGGAAAGCCCACGCCGTGCGCGACCAGGCCGATGCCCTGGGCCAGTTCCAGCCAGAGCACCGCCAGCGAGACGGGGATGCCACGCCGGCGCTCCAGCACACGGTGCAGGTAGCTGTTGTCCGGGTCGTAGTAGTGGTTCAGGTTGCCGCCGAAATGCAGGTCCTGGAAAAAGAAGTGGTTCAGCAGGCGCAGCCGGTGCATGGCCGGCGCGTCGGCCGGCAAGCGCTGGCGCAGGCGCAGCAGCAGGCCGTCCGCCTCGGCCAGCACCTGCTGCACGTCGAGCTGCGGGTATTCGTCCTGCCCCAGGCTGGCGGCCGCCTCGAAGAGCGGGAACTGCGCATCGCTCTGCACCAGGGCCGCGAAATATTCCAGCGGCGAGGGGGCGGAAAAGTTCAGCGCCATGCTCAGCGGCGCAGGAACTGGCGGAAGCGCAGGCCGGCGGCCCAGACCGCCCCCAGGTACAGCACGGCAGCCCCCAGCACGAGGCCGGCCAGCAAACCGATGCGCCACCAGGGCCGGGCCTGCAGGCGGACCCAGTCCCAGGCACTGGCACCCCACATCAGGAAGATGGTGAGCAGGGCCGCGGCAGCCGTGACCTGCAGCGCAAACACGCCCCAGCCCGGCTGCGGCCGGTAGCTGCCCCGGCGCAGCAGGCCCAGCAAGAGCCAGCCGGCGTTGACCAGGGCCCCGATGCCGATGGACAGGGCCAGGGCCGCATGCTGCAGCTGCGGCACGAGCACCAGGTTGAGCAGCTGGGTGAAGACCAGCACCACGATGGCGATACGCACCGGCGTGCGGATGTCCTGGCTCGCGTAGTAGCCCGGTGCCAGCACCTTGACCGCCACCACCCCCAGCAGGCCTACCCCCCAGCCCATGAGGGCCCAGGACGTCATCTGCACATCACGCGCGGTGAAGGCGCCATAGTGGTAGAGCACGCTCACCAGCGGCATGGCGAAGGTCAGCAGGGCCACGGCGCAGGGCACGGCCAGCAGCACGACCAGACGCAGGCCCCAGTCCAGCATGGCCGAGTAGCGCGCCGCATCCTCGGCCGCCTTGGCCGCGGCCAGCTGCGGCATGAGCACCACGCCCAGGGCCACGCCCAGCAGGGCCACGGGAAACTCCATCAGCCGGTCGGCGTAGCTGAGCCAGCTCACGCTGCCCGGCGCCAGGTGCGAGGCGATCTGGGTGTTGATCAGCAGCGAGAGCTGGGCCACGCTCACGCCCAGCAGGGCCGGCGCCATGAGCTTGAGCACGCGCTGGGTGCCGGCGTCGGCCCAGGCCTCGCGCACGGCGGATCCGGACAGGCCGATGCGCGGCAGCAATCCCAGGCGCCGCAGGGCCGGGATCTGCACACCCAGCTGCAGCAGGCCGCCGGCCATGACGCCGGCCGCCAGGGCATACACCGGCTCGAGGCCCAGGGCGGCGAACCAGGGTGCGCCCAGCCAGGCCGCAGCGATCATGGCCACGTTCAGCAGCACCGGCGTGGCCGCCGGTACGGCAAAGCGCTTCCAGGTGTTGAGCACACCGGCGGCCAGGGCCACCAGGGACATGCAGGCGATGTAGGGGAACATCCAGCGCGTCATCAGGACCGCGGCGTCGAAGGCATCGCCCGCCTCCATGCGGCGCAGGCCGGCCGCCATCAGCCAGACCAGCAGCGGCGAAGCCAGCACGCCCAGCACGCTCACCCCCAGCAGCACCCAGGCCAGCACCGTGGCCACCCGGTCCACCAGCTGGCGCGTGACCTCCTCGCCCTGCTGCTCCTTGACCGTGGCCAGCACGGGCACGAAGGCCTGGCTGAAGGCGCCCTCGGCGAACAGCCGGCGAAACAGGTTGGGAATGCGGAAGGCGACGTTGAAGGCGTCGGTCAGGGCGCTGGCGCCGAAGGTGGCGGCGATCAGCAGTTCGCGCGCCAGGCCCGTGATGCGCGAGGCCAGGGTCAGCAGCGAGACCGTCGAGGCGGCTTTGAAAAGACTCATCGGCCCCGAGTTTAGCCTCGCGGAGTGCCCACTCACCCCTTCGGACGCGACCTGCTACAATAGTCGGCTTTGCTGACATCATCCACAGACACAAGGAAACACTGATATGGCATCTGGAAAGCCGAAGAAAAAGAACCCGCGCCTGGCGTCGGGCCGTAAACGCGCACGTCAGGACGTGAAGCTCAATGCAGCCAACACCTCCCTGCGCTCCAAATACCGCACCGCCGTGAAGAACGTCGAGAAGGCCGTTCTGACCGGTGACAAGGCCAAGGCCACCGAACTGTTTGCCAAGATGCAGGCCGTGGTGGACACCGTGGCCGACAAGGGCATCTTCCACAAGAACAAGGCAGCTCGCGACAAGAGCCGCCTGTCGTCCAAGGTCAAGGCCCTGGCCGCTGCCTGATCACAGGCAAATCGCACGGACCCTCCGGGGTCTGCCGTTT
>JAYNNS010000102.1:3165-3755 GCA_038112835.1 Curvibacter sp.
CCAAGGTCAAGGCCCTGGCCGCCGCCTGAATTTCAGGCCCATCGCACGGATCCTGAACAGGATCTGCCGTTTGTAACGGGTGCGCTGTCCGCAAAGCAGAAAAACCGCCTCCGGGCGGTTTTTTTGTGCCTGCTCGATCCTGGGTCAGTTCAGGGGACGGCCCTGGGCGTCGAACTCGCGCACCTGCAGTCCGTTGTCACGCGCGAAGTTGATGCAGAAATCCCAGGCCATGGGCTCGGCATCGCGCAGGTCGCGGTTGACGATCACGCACTTGACGCCCTCGAGGGCGCTGGGCACGCACCAGGGGGAGTAGCCCAAGTGGCTGCCGGGCTGCGGACCGCCGGGACGGAACTGGCTCATGACGCCGGCCAGACGCTCGGCCCAGTCGCTGGGGCGGAAAGCCTTGCCTGTGCGGGTCAGTCCGAGAATGAAGACTTCTTTGGCGGCGTTGGAGACCATGGGTGGGCACTCGGGCGGCCGGCGCGGGCTGGGTACAGCACTGGCCGGTCTGCGGTGGGTGGAAGTATTATATCTTATATAAGACTTGAGCCCGCCCCGGTCCCTCGGGCCCGGGCCCGGCGCAGGGGGAC
>JAYNNS010000102.1:3765-8840 GCA_038112835.1 Curvibacter sp.
GCTCAACGGCCCAACCTGCGTTGGGCCGCCTTTGTTTTGTGACCTCCCGGAGTGCCCTGCCATGAATGCCCCCGCCGCCCACCCCGTCGAAGCCGCCTCCCCGCACGTGATGAACACCTACGGCCGCGTGCCGATCGCGCTGTCGCATGGGGAGGGCTGCCGTGTCTGGGACGTCAACGGCAAGGAATACCTGGACGCGCTGGCGGGCATCGCCGTCAACACCCTGGGCCACAAGCATCCCAAGCTGGTGCCGGCGCTGCAGGAGCAGATCGCCAGGCTGATCCACACCTCCAACTACTACCACGTACCCCTGCAGGAAGCACTGGCCAGGAAGCTGGTCGAGATCTCGGGCATGCGCAACGTCTTCTTCTGCAACACCGGCCTGGAGGCCAACGAGGCTGTGCTCAAGCTGGCGCGCAAGTACGGCCATGACAAGGGCATCCAGAACCCGCAGATCGTGGTCTACGAGCGCGCCTTCCACGGCCGCTCCATCGCCACGCTCAGCGCCACCGGCAACGAGAAGATCCAGAAGGGCTTCGGCCCGCTGGTGCCGGGCTTCATCCGCGTCCCGCTCAACGACATCGAGGCCCTGAAAAAGGCCACGGCCCACAACCCGGACGTGGTGGCGGTCTTCTTCGAGACCATCCAGGGCGAAGGCGGCATCAACGCCATGCGCAACGAGTACCTGCGTGCCGTGCGCGAGCTCTGCACCGAGCGCGACTGGCTGCTGTGCATCGACGAAGTGCAAAGCGGCATGGGCCGCACTGGCAAGTGGTTCGCCCACCAGTGGGCCGGCATCGTGCCCGACGTGATGGCCCTGGCCAAGGGCCTGGGCTCGGGCGTGCCCATCGGCGCGGTCGTGGCCGGCCCCAAGGCGGCCGACATCTTCCAGCCCGGCAACCACGGCACCACCTTCGGCGGCAACCCGCTGGCCATGCGCGCCGGCGTCGAGACCCTGCGCATCATGGAGGAAGACGGCCTGCTGCAGCGCGCCGAGCAGATGGGCCAGTACCTGAGCGGCAAGCTGCGCGAAGCGCTCGGCAGCCATCCCGGTGTGAAGGAGATCCGCGGCCACGGACTGATGATCGGCGTCGAGCTGACCAAGCCCTGCAGCGTGCTGATCGGCCGTGCGGCCGAGGCCGGCCTGCTGATCAGCGTCACAGCCGACAGCGTGATCCGCCTGCTGCCGCCACTCATCATCACGCAAGCCGAGATCGACGAGCTGCTGGCCCGTCTGCTGCCGCTGGTGCGTGACTTCCTGGCCGAGGCCTGAGCGGAGCACCGGACGATGACCCAGGAACTCAAGCATTACCTGAAGTTCAGCGACCTCACGGCCGCGGAATACGCCTACCTCTTCGAGCGCACCGCACTGATCAAGCAGAAGTTCAAGGCCTACGAGAAGCACCAGCCCCTGGTGGACCGCACCCTGGCCATGATCTTCGAGAAGGCTTCCACGCGCACGCGCGTGAGCTTCGAGGCCGGCATGTACCAGCTCGGCGGCAGCGTGGTGCACCTGACCACGGGCGACAGCCAGCTGGGCCGCGCCGAGCCCATCGAGGACAGCGCGCGCGTGATCAGCCGCATGGTGGACCTGGTCATGATCCGCACCTTCGGGCAGGACAAGATCGAGCGCTTCGCCGAGTACTCGCGTGTGCCCGTGATCAACGGCCTGACCAACGAATACCACCCCTGCCAGATCCTGGCCGACATCTACACCTACATCGAGCACCGCGGCTCGATCGCAGGCAAGGTGGTGGCCTGGGTGGGCGACGGCAACAACATGGCCAACACCTGGCTGCAGGCCGCCGAGCTGCTGGGCTTCACAGTGCATGTCAGCACGCCCAGCGGCTACGAGATCGACCCGGCGCTGGCCGGCGTCAAGAGCGGCTGCTACAAGGTGTTCAAGGACCCGATGCAGGCCTGCGCAGGCGCCGACCTCGTGACCACCGATGTCTGGACCAGCATGGGTTTCGAGGCCGAGAACGAGGCCCGCAAGGAGGCCTTCGCCGACTGGTGCGTGGACACCGAGATGATGCGCGCCGCCAAGCCCGACGCCCTGTTCATGCACTGCCTGCCTGCGCACCGCGGCGAGGAAGTCGAGGCCGATGTCATCGACGGGCCGCAATCCGTGGTCTGGGACGAGGCCGAGAACCGGCTCCATGTGCAGAAAGCCCTGATGGAGTATCTCCTGCTGGGCAGGCAAACCTCCTGATACAGGCCATGTCAGCCTGCACCCGCTGCGGCGCCTGCTGCGCGAGCTTTCGCGTGGACTTCGCGGTCTATGAACTGCAGAGCATGGGCGGCACGGTGCCGGACGGGCTGGCCGTCGAGGTCAACGGCAGCACCTGCCGCATGCGCGGCACTGACCATGTGCCGATCCGCTGTGCGGCCCTGACGGGCCAGGTGGGCCAGCAGGTCGCCTGCGGCATCTATGAATGGCGCTCCTCGCCCTGCCGCGAATTCCAGGAAGGCGACTACGCCTGCCACAAGGCCCGGGCCCGGCACGGCCTGCCCCCGCTGGAGGATCCGGGCGCCTAGTCCGGTCCGTGGCCATACAGCCAGGGCAGATCCAGCAGGCGCTCGCCCAGCAGGCGCAGGGACGCATCGCGCGCCCAGGCCATGCCCCCCTCCAGGTGGAAGATCTCGCCGTTGCGGATGGAACGCGCCTGCACGCGCGCATTGCGCGGCCAGCGGTTGAGCGCGTAGCGCTGCAGGAGTGTGGGCACGTCCAGCACGCCGTCGACCAGCGCCACCTGCCGGCCGAGCTCGGCGGCGTCCTCGATGGCCATGCCCGCGCCCTGGGCCAGATAGGGACGCATGGGATGCGCGGCATCGCCGAGCAGCGCCACATGGCCGTGCGCCATCTGCGCGGCCGAGCTCAGGGGGACACGGTCGCACAGCACCCAGAGCCGCCAGGCTGGAATCGCCGCGACCAGCTCGCGCAAGGATGCGCAGGTGGCGGTCAGCGCAGCCTTCAGATCGGCAGCATTGGCGCCATGGTCCCAGTCCTCCAGGCTGCCGTGCACATGGCCGTGCACGATGGCCACGACGTTGAGCCATTCGCCGCCGCGCACCGGGTACTGCACCACATGCAGCCGGGGCCCTAGCCAGGCCGTGACCTGCTGGCTGCGCAGGGCGGCCGGCAGCTCGGCCTGCCGCAGCAGGGCGCGGTAGGCCAGATGCCCGGCCACGCGCGGCGGCCCGTCGGCCAGCAGCTGCTGGCGCAGCCGGCTCCACAGGCCATCGGCCGCGATCAGGGCGTCGCCCTCCACGTCCAGGCCGTCGTCCAGGCTCAAGCCGACGGCGCCATGGGTCTCGACATAACGTTGCACCGTCTTGCCGGTGTGCAGCCAGACAGCGTCGCGCTGCTGCAGGGCCTGCAACAGAACTTGCTGCAGATCGGCGCGATGGATGGTGGCATAGGGCGCGCCGTAACGCTGCACCATGCTCGATCCCAGGCGCAGGACGCCCAGCTCGGCCCCGCTCAGGGCATGGCGCACCTGCAACCGGTCCGGGAAAGCAGCCACCTGGCGCAGGGCCGCGTCCAGCCCCCAGCCCTGAAGCACGCGCGTGACGTTGGGACCCATCTGGATGCCCGCCCCCACCTCCTGAAAGGTCTCGGCACGCTCATAGAGACGGACATGACAGCCGGCCCGTGAGCAGGCCAGCCCGGCCGCCAGGCCACCAATGCCGCCGCCCGCAATCAGTACATCGGTATGCATGGAGCCCGATTCTGCCCCAGCAGATGCCGCGGTCTATTCGACGCGGATCACGGCCGTGGGCTTGAAACCCAGGTCGGCCGCCTTGCCCTTGCGCCCGCGTGCGGCGCGGGCGTTGTTGAGGCTGCGGATCTCCAGCGTCTCGTCGCGCTCCTTGCCACCGCGCCCCAGGCCTTCGATCTTCACGCTGCGCGTGTAGGCTGCGGCGCCCGCTAGCGTGTCCTTGGGCTCGAGGTCGATCAGCATGAGACCGCGGCCGCCGTTGGGCATGGGCTTGAGCTCGCCGATCTCGAAGGTCAGGATGCGGCCGCCGGCCGAGGCACAGGCCACGTGCGTGGCCGGGGTGTAGAGCGCGCTGGACTGCGCGCCCGCGGGCAGCGGCACGTTGGCGGCCGAGGGCCGGCAGACCGTGTCGCCCTCGCCGCAGTTGATGAAGGACTTGCCGGCCTTCTGGCGCGAGACCATGTTCTCCACCTGGGCCAGGAAAC
This sequence comes from Curvibacter sp., assembly GCA_038112835.1. GTDB lineage: Bacteria > Pseudomonadota > Gammaproteobacteria > Burkholderiales > Burkholderiaceae_C > Hylemonella. The sequence continues at coordinate 7,973 of JAYNNS010000102.1, forward strand.
CATAGCCGCCCGAGGTGGACAGCAGCAGCCAGGCACTGGCCGCACCGGCAAAGTAGTGCACGAGCTGGGTGCCGGCTTCCAGCTCGATCATCGTGGTCAGCGGCTGGCCGTCACCGCGTGCGCCCGGCAGGCTGGCCACGGGCACGGCGTAGACCCGCCCCTTGCTGCCAAAGGCCAGCAGGGTGTCGACCGTGCGGCACTCGAAAGTGCCGTAGAGGCCGTCACCGGCCTTGAAGGCGAAGCTCGCGGCATCGTGGCCATGCCCCTGGCGCGCGCGCACCCATCCTTTCTGGGACACGACCACGGTGACGGCTTCGTCCACAACCCTGACCTCGGCCACGGCCTTCTTCTCGGCCTGGATCAGCGTACGACGCGCATCGCCGAAGGTCTTGGCGTCGGCCTCGATCTCTTTGACCATGAGACGGCGCAAGGCCGCCGGGCTGCCGAGAATTTCCTCCAGCCTCTTCTGCTCTTCACGCAGCTCCTTGAGCTCCTGCTCGATCTTGATCGCTTCCAGGCGTGCCAGCTGACGCAGGCGGATTTCCAGGATGTCCTCGGCCTGGCGCTCGCTGAGCTTGAAGCGCGTGATCAGCGCCGGCTTGGGCTCATCCGCGTTGCGGATGATGCGGATGACCTCGTCGATATTGAGCAGCACGGTCTGCCGCCCTTCGAGGATGTGGATGCGGTCCAGCACCTTGTCCAGACGATGCCGCGAGCGCCGCTCGATGGTGCTCTGGCGGAAGGCAATCCACTCCTCCAGCATCTGGCGCAGGTTCTTCTGCGTGGGACGGCCGTCCAGCCCCACCATGGTCATGTTGATCGGGGCCGAAGTTTCCAGGCTGGTGTGGGCCAGCAGGGTGGTGATCAG
>JAYNNS010000103.1:0-6160 GCA_038112835.1 Curvibacter sp.
TCGGCGTGATATTGTTGAGTGCATACGGCTGTTGCAAAAGTCAGACCTCGACAATACCAGGAGCACTATCGGCCAATGTAGTGAGGAGTAAACATCAAAGCACCTGTAGCTGTTGATGCCTGTTTAAGATGATTAGTCGACTGAGTAGCTGCCAGATTTGCCACCGTGCTTTTCTAAAAGACGAACCCCTGTCATGATCATGCCTTGATCTACTGCTTTGCACATATCGTAGATCGTGAGAAGTGCAACCTGAACTGCGGTCAATGCTTCCATCTCCACACCTGTCATGCCGACGGTTTCAGCCGTTGCCGTGCACTTAATGTGGGTGGGTCGACCGGACGCAGCTGCATGAGTCGAAAACTCCACAGCGACGCGGGTCAATGCGATCGGATGGCACAAGGGAATCAGCTCGCTGGTTTTCTTGGCAGCCATGATGCCGGCCACGCGTGCAATCCCGAGCACATCTCCTTTTTTCGCTGACCCGGATTCGATGAGTGCCAGCGTTGTAGGCAACATCTCAATTCGGCCGGAGGCAATGGCCACACGGTGGGTGCTTGATTTGCTGCCTACGTCTACCATATGGGCTTGGCCCTGGGCGTCGAAGTGAGTCAGAGTGTTCATGGGAAATCCTGCGTTAACCAAAGCGCTACATAAACCGTGCATCATACGATGCATGACGCAAGAGCAAGCCTTGAACTGGAGAGACACGCTGCGTGCCAGTGGCCTTCATCTGGGTATCAGCCTGTGCATTGCAGTCGCCGTCGCATGGCTTGTTTTCGCCCTCTGGTATCCCTACCCCTATGGAGAGATTTCGGGTGGACGGGAACTGTTCTTGATTCTGATGACCGTCGACGTGATTCTCGGGCCCTTGATCACACTGGCAATCTTCAATCGTAACAAGCCACGTCGCGAGCTGGTGCGCGATCTGGGCTTCGTGGCCTTGATCCAGTTGGTTGCCCTGTTCTATGGCTTGTGGACCGTTTGTGTCGCACGGCCCGTGCATCTGGTATTTGAATTCGATCGGTTCCGGGTCATTCATGCCGTTGACGTACCCGAGGAGATGTTGTCGCAGGCGCCATACCAGGTGAATGCCATGCCGCTGAAGGGGCCGACCTTGCGGGCGGTGCGTCCATTCCGTGACGCTGGAGAGGAGTCCAGCGCAACGTTGATGGCATTGCAGGGTCTGTCCCTCAGTGCACGACCCGATCTCTGGGAAAGCTATGAGCAGGCGCGGCATCGTGTCCTGGCCGCTGCCAAACCGGCCGCAGACCACCGGCGCCGTTTCCCGCAGCAAGCGGTCGAGATCGATGCTGCCATTTCACGGACAGGAAGAGCGGAGACGGAACTGCGCTATCTGCCCCTGGTCGCGCCCAAGTCTTTCTGGACCGTGTTGCTCGATGCCCAGAGCGCTGAGATCCGGGGCTATCTACTACTGGACTCGTTTTGAAAAGGCCCATGAGATTTCTCCGTCAGGCACTGACCTGCTTCCTGGTACTGGTCCAGGTGACGACGCCCGTGGCAGCGCAATCCAGCCTGCCTGCCCTCGGCGACAGCGCCGAGATGAGTCTCAGCGCCGAGCGGCAGCTCGGGGACCGCATTGCGCGTGAGCTCTACCGCGCGTCGGATTATCTCGATGACCCGATCTTGGGCGACCATGTGCTGGGGATCTGGCAGCGGCTCATGGAGGCGGCCCGCCTGCGGGGCGAACTCTCGCCCGAGCTGGAGGAGCGTTATGCCTGGGATGTGCTGCTGGGGCGTGACCGCAGCGTCAATGCCTTTGCGCTGCCCGGCGGCTACATGGGGGTGCACCTGGGGCTGATCGCGGTGGTCAGCAGCGAGGACGAGCTGGCCTCCGTGCTGGCGCACGAGCTGAGCCATGTGACGCAGCGCCACATCGCGCGCATCATCAGCCGCCAGAGCAACCAGGCGCCCTGGCTGCTGGGGGCCATGATCCTGGGTGCCCTCGCGGCGGCCAGCAATCCGAGTGCGGCCGGGGCGATGATCGTCGGCGGGCAGGCGGCGGCGGTCCAGGGGCAGCTCAATTTCTCGCGCGACATGGAGCGTGAGGCGGATCGCGTGGGCTACAGCGTGATGACGCAGGCCGGCTTCGATCCGCGCGGCTTCGTGGGCATGTTCGAGAAGCTGCAGCAGGCCAACCGCTTCAACGACAGCGGCTCCTTTCCCTATCTGCGCAGCCACCCGCTGAACACGGAGCGCATCGCGGACATGCAGGCGCGCCAGCAGCTGCTGCCGGCCACTCCTGCGCGTCCCCAGACTCTGGTGCATGCCATGATGGCTGCGCGCGCCCGGATGCTGGCCAATCCGGAGGTGGACAGCCTGCGCCGGGCCTGGGCCCAGGTGGAGGTGCCGGCCTACGCGGGGCTACCCACTGCCCAGCAGGCCGGTGTGCTGTACGCGGGGGTCATGGCGGCGCGCGGGCTGCGGGAATTCGATACCGCCCGGCGTTGGCAGGAGCGCCTGCAGGTGCTGGTGGCACAGGACCCGGGGGCGGCCTACCAGGCCCGCATGCTGGGCGCCGAACTGGCCCTGGCCACGGACGATGTCCGGCGGGCTCGCGAGCTGCTGGGTGCGGCGGCCGCGGGACCCACACCCCGGCAGCCCAGGGCCTGGGTCTTGCTGCGGGCCACAGCCTGGACGCAAGGCGGGCAGGCGCGCGAGGCTGCCGAGCAGCTGCAGGTCTGGCTGGCCGGCCGGCCGCGCGATGCCCAGGCCTGGCAGCTACTGGCCACGGCCTACACCGCCCAGGGGCAGACGCTCAGGGCGGTGCGCGCCGAGGCCGAGGTCCATGCCGCGCGGCTGGACTACGCAGCGGCACGGGATCGCCTCAAGGCAGCCCAGGAGATGGTGCGCCAGGGCCCGGGCGCGGACCATATCGAGGCGTCCATCATCGACACCCGCAGCCGGCAGCTGGAATCACTTCTGCGGGAACAGGCGCTCGAGCGCTGAGTCGATCACCAGGCTGAACATCGAGTACAGCAGGGAGCCCAGCAGGGCGGCGGCGAAATCCCGGACCTGGAAGCCGTCGAGCACCGTGGCCGCGGTCCAGAACAGCAGCGCGTTGATCACGAACAGGAAGAGACCCAGGGTCAGCAGCGTCACCGGAAGCGTGAGCAGGATCAGCACGGGCCGCAGGAAGATGTTGAAGAGCCCGATCACGAAGGCTGCCAGCAGCGCGACGCCGAAGCTGCGCAGCTCGACACCGGCGTAGAGATAGGTGACGGCCAGCAGGGCCGTGGCGCTCAGCAGCCATTTCGCCAGGAGTTTCATGGCGGCCGAGCATAGCACCGCGGGCTCGCGCCCGCGGTGCTGCGCAGCGGCCTCAGACAGCGGCCTGGGTTGCCTGGCTGCGGGTCTTCCACCAGCCCGCCGCCAGCACACCGGCAACGGTCAGCGCATAGAGCGTCCAGCGCAGGGCGGCATGCGGGTCGAACACCGTGTCGAGCAGGGGCTCGTTCACGATCATCTTGGCCGCCGTGAAGGCCAGCACCGAGGCACCGAGCTGGATGATCACCGGGAAGCGCTCCACGAGCTTGAGCACCACCTTGCTGCCGAAGATCACGATGGGCACGCTGATCAGCAGGCCCAGCACCACGAGGTCCATGGCGCCGTGGGCGGCACCGGCCACGCCCAGCACGTTGTCCACGCCCATGAGCGCGTCAGCCACGATGATGGTCTTCATCGCACCCCAGAAGGTGGTGGCGGCCGGGCCGTCGTGCGCATCCCCTTCCTGGTCGGCCAGCAGCTTGTAGGCGATCCAGACCAGGCCCAGGCCGCCCACCAGCATCAGCCCCGGGATCTGGAGCAGCCAGACCACGAACAGGGTCATGACCGAGCGCACGGCGATGGCGCCGACCGTGCCCCAGATGATGGCCTTCTTCTGCAGCTGCGGGGGCAGGTTGCGCGCGGCCAGGGCGATGACGATGGCGTTGTCGCCGGCGAGCACGAGGTCGATGAGGATGATGGCCAGCAGCGCGGACCACCAGGGGGCGGAAAACAATTCCATGTAGCAACTCCGATGTGTGACGGTCATGCCGGCACAGGCAGGTCGTGCGGACACGGCAGCAGGCTGCAGGTGACGCTTCGACGGATGCCGGTACAGGCTCCAGTCGAAGGTCTTGCCCAGCAAGACGCGTTGGCGTCGGCTGCCCAGCGAGCCGGAAGCCGCGCGGGCTTCGTATTGACGACTGGCTGATGGTCGCGACGGCGAGGTGGCCGGCGCGCTCGGGAGCTACTCCCCTTCGTGCACAGGATTGGACCATGGGGGCCAATGGCCCGGGTCGTGAAGGGTTTTTGCGGGCCCGGTGCGGGGCGATCCACCCGCTATGATCCTGCCTCCCTATGGCAGGCATCCACATCACCGACATCGAAGCGGCCATCAACCACTGGCGCGAACGCGAATCTTCGCCGGACGGCGTCACCCTGGCCCGACCCGTGCGCGCCCTGGCCGAGGTCTATGCCCTGATGGTCTATTTCCGCGAGCAGGAGGCCGACGAGCGCAGCATGCCGCGCGCTGCCTACGAGGCCTGGCTGGCCTGGTACCAGACCACGCCCGACACGCCCTGCATCGCCATCTGCTCGACCAGCCAGGGCGACCCGGTCTGCAAGGGTTGCGGCCGGACTTTCGACGAAGTCCAGCACTGGCCCGAACTCAGCCCGGCGCAGAAGCGTCAGACCTGGCGGCGCATCACCCTGCACGGGGATGCCTGGCGTTTCAACCGCTATGCGGAGCGGGCCGCGGAAAACGGCCGGATCGACGAGGCCCAGGCCGCTTAGGCGGCCCTCATTTCCAGCGCAGCGGTTCCACGTCCACCTGCTGGTGGCCGTTGCCCAGCATCAGCACGCCCTCCTGGATCGTGGCCTGCAGCTGCATGCTGCGCTCGGCCAGGGCAGCCAGGGCCTGCGAGGCTGCGCTGGGCACGCGCCAGACCTGCAGCTTGTCCAGCCGCGTGAGCTTGTTCTCGATGCCGCGCCACCAGACTTCGGCGGCATGGGCAAAGGCGTAGACCACCACGGCGTCCGATTTGTTGCAGGCCTTGGCCAGGGGCTTGTCCTCAGGCTGGCCCACCTCGATCCAGAGCCGGGTCTGCCCCGTGTAGTCACGCAGCCAGGCGTCGGGTTCGTCGGGGTCGGACAGGCCGGCGCCGAAGGCCAGCGTGCCGTCACCGCCGAGCTCGGTCTGCAGGCGGTGCGCCTGCAGGGCCAGGGCGACGAGGCGGATCATCATGCGCTCGTCGGTCTCGCTCGGGTGGCGGGCCAGCGTGAGCGCGTGGTCGGCGTAGTAGCCGTGGTCGATGTCGGCGATCTGCAGGTTGGCCTTGAAGACCGTGGATTTGAGCGCCATGAGGAAGTGTGGGAGTGAGGGGGCTTGTCGCGGAACACCGCGGAACCGGCTTTGCCGGGCCGCTGGTGTTGTCCCCCTTGCAGGGGCTGAGGACCGTGGCTCCAAGTCTACCTGCGTAGACTTGGACGGTTCGAAGAGCGTAGGCCTCAGGCCGTCGCACCGAGCGGCGTCAGCCGCTCGGGGGCTTAAACCCTCTTCGCCAGTTCGGAGGCTTTGCCGGTGTAGCTGCCGGGCGTCATGGCCAGCAGGCGCTGCTTGTCGGCGTCGGGGATCTCCAGGCTGCGGATCAGCGCATGCAGGTCGGCCGCCGTCACGGTCTGGCCGCGCGTGACCTCCTTGAGCTTCTCGTAGGCACCCGCCACGCCGTAGCGGCGCATGACCGTCTGGATGGGCTCGGCCAGCACTTCCCAGGAAGCGTCCAGGTCGGCGGCCAGGGCCGCGCTGTTGAGTTCCAGCTTGTTCAGGCCCACGCCCAGCGACTGGTAGGCCAGCACGGCGTACCCCACGGCCACGCCCATGTTGCGCAGCACGGTGGAATCGGTCAGGTCGCGCTGCCAGCGGCTGACGGGCAGCTTCTCGCTCAGGTGGCGCAGCAGGGCATTGGCCAGGCCGAGGTTGCCTTCGGCATTCTCGAAGTCGATCGGATTGACCTTGTGCGGCATGGTCGAGGAGCCGATCTCGCCCGCCTTGAGCTTCTGCTTGAAGTAACCCAGGGACACGTAGCCCCAGACATCACGCGAGAAGTCGATCAGGATGGTGTTGGCGCGGGCGATGGCATCGAACAGCTCGGCCATGTAG
>JAYNNS010000103.1:6170-6603 GCA_038112835.1 Curvibacter sp.
CTCGATCTGGATGCTGTAGGGCTGGAAGCTCAGGCCCAGGCCCAGCGGCTCGGGCGTTTCGACGACCTTGCGCGCGAAAGCCTCCCAGTCGAACTCGGGCCAGGCGGCCAGGTGGGCGTTGTAGTTGCCCACGGCGCCGTTCATCTTGCCCAGGATCCTGACGGCGGCGATGCGCTCGCAGGCGGCCTGCAGGCGCACCACCACGTTGGCGATCTCCTTGCCCACGGTGGTGGGGCTGGCGGTCTGGCCGTGGGTGCGGCTGAGCATGGGCACCTCGGCATAGGCCTGGGCCATGTCGCGCAGCTTGAGCAGCAGCTTGTCCAGGGCCGGCAGCACCACGGTGTCGCGCGCGCTGCGCAGCTGCAGGGCGTGGCTGGTGTTGTTGATGTCCTCGCTGGTGCAGGCGAAGTGCACGAACTCGCTGGCTTTCTGG
>JAYNNS010000103.1:6613-8833 GCA_038112835.1 Curvibacter sp.
TTGACGTCGTGGTTGGTCGTCTTCTCGATCTCCTTGATGGCGTTGCCGTCGGCTTCGGAGAAATTCTTGACCAGGTTGAGCAGGTAGGTGCGCGCGCCGGGCGACAGCGGCGGGAACTCCTGGAAGCCGGCGTCGCTGAGCGCGATGAACCAGGCCACCTCGACCTGGACGCGGCGGTGCATATAGCCCTGCTCGCTCATCAGCGGACGCAAGGGAGCCAGCTTGGCGGCATAGCGCCCGTCCAGCGGGGACAGGGCCGAAATCGTGGAGAAGCTCATCCCCGGATTGTAGTGGGCCGGCCTGTCCGGCCGTCGGGCCCGGCGCGGGGGTGGCTGTCGTTAAAATCGGTCCCCTGGACTACCGAAAGACCCATGAAACTGATCGGCTCCCACACCAGCCCCTACGTGCGCAAGGTGCGCATCGTGATGACCGAGAAAAAGCTGGACTACACCTTCGTGCTGGAGGATGTGTGGTCTGACCAGACCCGCATCGTCGATGCCAACCCGCTGGGCAAGATCCCCTGCCTGATCATGGAAGGCGGCGAGGCCCTGTTCGACTCCCGTGTCATCGTCGAGTACCTGGACACGCTCTCGCCCGTGGGCAAGCTGATCCCGCCCGTGGGCCGCGAGCGCGCCGAGGTCAAGACCTGGGAAGCCCTGGCCGATGGCGTCATGGACGCGGCCCTGCTGGCGCGCATGGAGGCCGTGTGGCCCAAGCGCACCGAGGAACAGCGCAGCCAGGCCTGGATCGATCGCCAGCTCGGCAAGATCGAGGCCAGCCTGCAGGCCATCAGCCGCGGGCTGGGCGACAAGCCCTTCTGCGTGGGCACGCATTTCAGCCTGGCCGACGTGGCCGTGGGCTCGGCCCTGGGCTATCTGGATTTCCGCTTCCCGCAGATCGCTTGGCGTGAGGCCCACCCCAATCTGGTGCGTCTGCAGGACAAGCTCATGCAGCGGGCCAGCTTCACCGACACCCTGCCGCGCTGAGGCGGGGCGGCCCGGGCCGGCATTTCCCGGTCGCATGTACGGCTACAGCGGCCCTGTCAGGCGGCTGTCAAGCCACGCCCCCTAGAATCGGCCCGAACCCGAAGGAATGCCCATGCTCTACCCCGAACTCTTCAAGCAACTCGAAGCCGTGCGCTGGGACATGGAAAAGGACATCCCCTGGGCCCAGTTCGACCCCAGCAAGCTCTCGGACGAGCAGGCGCAGACCATCAAGATGAACGCCATCACCGAGTGGGCTGCGTTGCCGGCCACCGAGATGTTCCTGCGCGACAACAAGGACGACAGCGATTTCTCGGCCTTCATGTCGATCTGGTTCTTCGAGGAGCAGAAGCATTCCCTGGTGCTCATGGAATACCTGCGCCGTTTCCGGCCCGAGCTCGTGCCGACCGAGCAGGAGCTGCACGACATCCGCTTCGAGTTCGAGCCGGCGCCTGCGCTGGAGACGTTGATGCTGCACTTCTGCGGCGAGATCCGCCTCAACCACTGGTACCGCCGTGCGGCCGAGTGGCATACCGAGCCCGTGATCAAGCACATCTACACCACGCTGAGCCAGGACGAGGCCCGCCACGGCGGCGCCTACCTGCGCTACATGAAGCGTGCCATCGGCCGTTTCGGGGCCGAGGCCAAGCTGGCTTTTGCGAAGGTGGGCGTGCTCATGGCCAGCGCGCGACGCACGGCCCAGGCCCTGCACCCGACCAACCTGCACGTCAACAAGGCCCTGTTCCCGCGCGACACCATCCAGAGCCGCCTGCCCAACCCCGAGTGGCTGGAGCACTGGCTGGACCAGCAGATCCGTTTCGATGCCGCCTGGGAGACCAAGGTGGTCGAGCGCATCCTGCACAACCTCTCGCTGCTCATGGAGCGCAGCTTCAAGACCGTGCAGGAACTCAACCGTTTCCGCAAGGAGCTGGGCGCGCCTTCCCCCGCCGCCGCCTGAGTCCGCGCCTCAGACCGTGGCGGCGGTCAGCGCCAGCATGCGCGGCAGGTTGATCTGCACCTTCACCTCGCGGTGCGGCACGCTGGCCACGATGCGGTAGTCCCGCTGGGACGTGTCGCGAATCACCGGTTCGGCCACCGGCATACCCTCGCGGTTGATCAGCACTGCCACCTTGGGCGTGGTGGTGTTGGCGCCGCGCCGGATCACGGCCGCCACCTCGTCGGTGTTGAGCTTCACGAACGAGCCTGGCGAATAGATGCCCACGGCCTTGATCAGGGC
>JAYNNS010000104.1:0-744 GCA_038112835.1 Curvibacter sp.
GCGGCTCCGTCCAAGCCCTGAGCTACCAGGGCACCAACATCGACTACGGCACCAAACCCTACGACTGGTACAAGACCCTGGTGGTGGCCGGCGCGCGCGAACACGGCCTGGCGGCCGACTATGTGCAGACGCTCGAGGCCGTGGCCACGGTTGAGGACTGGAACAAGGAACGGGCGGCGGAGAATCTGCGCGCACTCAGCGCAGACTGAGGGCTCAGCCCATGCGCGCCAGCAGGGTCTCCATGTCCTTGAGCAGGGTGGCCAGACCCGCCTTCTGGGTGTCGTCGGGCGCGAGCTTGCGCACGGCGGCGAACTGCTGGCCGATCTTGAGGCAGTCCTCGCCTTCTTCCACCATGCGCTGGATGCCGCGCAGCTGGCCTTCGGCACGGCGCAGGCGGTTGAGGATTTCGGTGCGGGCGCCGGCGTCTTGCAGCACGGTGTTGTCGCACTCGGCCGGCGCGGCGCTGGCCTTTGAGGTTTTCTTGCTCGCAGGGGCCATGCTCGCCTCCTTCACTTGAGCTGCGCACCCGTGCTGTCGTGCACGGTGACCTTCAGCGGGATGCCCTGGGCCACGCTGGCGCCCACGGTACAGAAGGATTCGAACTGAACCAGCACGCGGTCCAGGTGTTCCAGCTGCGCAGCGGGCACGCCGAGCTTGAGGGCCACGTCCAGCCCCAGCACGCGCAGGCGGTTGTCGGCATTGCGGCCGATCTCGGCCGTGACCTCGCAGCGGATGGGCTCGGGG
>JAYNNS010000104.1:860-5162 GCA_038112835.1 Curvibacter sp.
CCAGCAGCTGCACGGGCGTGGGGCCGGCACCCTGGCCCAGCGGGGGGACCTCGTCGCCCAGCAGGCGGGGCTGGCCCTCGCCGAAATCGATCTCGAACTGGAAATCCTGCTGCTGGCGCAGCAGGACGCGCGGACGGGACTCGCTCATGGTGTTCTCCTGGTCAGGGGGATGGCCGCGCGGACTCGCGCGCGACCCGTGCCCCCTAGCTTACTTGGTGGAGCAAGCGCTGCCGCCTTCGGGCACGCCCAGCTTCTTCAGCAGGAAGGCCGGCGGGCAGAAGCCCGTGAAGCCCGACTGGAAGAGGTTGAAACCGGCGAAGGCGGTCAGGGCGAGGAACCACTTGCTGATGAAGATCGGGCTGCCTTCGACGCCCAGGGCGAGCGAGAGCATCACGACGAAGCCGGCGAAGATGCGGATGTAGCGTTCAACAGTCATTTCAAACTCCTGGTGGTTAGTGAGAAGGGGTTGCGGGAACGGGGGGCCGCGGCGAGCCGTCGTCGGCTTCATGGCGCTGGCGGAAGAAGGCGTAGTACAGCACCGGGATGACCACCAGCGTGAGCAGGGTGGAGACCAGGATGCCGAAGATCAGCGCGATGGCCAGGCCGTTGAAGATCGGATCGTCGAGGATGAAGAAGGCGCCGATCATGGCGGCCAGGCCGGTGAGGGCGATGGGCTGGGCGCGCACCGCGGCGGACTGCACCACGGCGTCGCGGAACTTCATGCCCTGCGCCACCTGCAGCTCGATGAAGTCCACCAGCAGGATGGAGTTGCGCACGATGATGCCGGCCAGCGCGATCATGCCGATCATGCTGGTGGCGGTGAACTGCGCGCCCAGCAGGGCGTGGCCCGGCATGACACCGATGATCGTGAGCGGAATCGGCGCCATGATGACCAGCGGCGTGCTGTAGGAGCGGAACTGCGCCACCACCAGCAGGTAGATCAGGATCAGTCCCACGCCATAGGCCGCGCCCATGTCGCGGAAGGTCTCGTAGGTGATCTGCCACTCGCCGTCCCACTTGAGCGCGTACTGGCGCAGGGTCTCCTGCGGCTGACGGATCCAGTACTCGCCGAGCGCGCCCGTGCCTTCCAGGGCGGCGTCGGCCAGCTTCGGACGGATGGCGAAAAGGCCGTAGAGCGGCGAATCAAGCTGGCCGCCCATGTCGCCATAGACATAGCTCACGGGCGCGAGGTCCTTGGTGAAGAGCGGCTTGTCGATCACGCCGCGCTCCACGCGTACGAGCTCGGACAGCGGCACGAGCTGGCCGTTGGCGGCGCGCATCGGCAAGGCCAGCAGCGCGTCCAGGCCGATCTGCTGTTGGCGCGGCAGCTGCAGGCGCACCGGCACCGGGTATTTGGACTGCGCGTCGTGCAGCCAGGCGGCGTCGGCGCCCGAGAGCGCGCCCTGCACGGTCTGGGCGATGGCGGCCACAGGGATGCCCAGCGACTCGGCGCGCTGGCGGCGCACGCGCAGCCAGGCGCGCGGCGCGTCTTCCTTGAGCGAGCTGTCGATGGCGGTGATGTCCGGCGTGTCGCGGAAGGCCTGGGCCACGCGCGCGGCCAGCTGCTGGCGGCCGGCTTCGTCGGGTCCGTAGACCTCGGCCACCAGCGGGCTCATCACGGGCGGACCCGGCGGCACTTCCACCACCTTGAGACGCGCGCCGTGCCTGCGGGCAATGTCCTCGAGCGCGGGACGCAGGCGCTGGGCGATGGCGTGGCTCTGTTCCTTGCGCTGCTTCTTGTGCACCAGGTTGACCTGCAGATCGCCCTGCTCGGCCTCGGCGCGCAGGTAGTACTGGCGCACCAGGCCGTTGAAGGTGATGGGGCTGGCCGTGCCGGCATAACCCTGCAGGTCCTGCACCTCGGGTTGCTGGGCGAGGAAGGCACCCAGCTCATGCAGCGTGGCGGCCGTGTCTTCCAGCGGCGTGCCCGCGGGCATCTCGACCAGCACCTGGAACTCGCTCTTGTTGTCGAAGGGCAGCATCTTGAGCACCACACCCACGACGCTCGAAGGCACGAGCGTGAGCCCGGCCGAGAGCAGCAAGGCCCCCAGGATGCCGGCCAGCAGGAACCAGCGCCGGCGCGCGCTTTCGAGGAAAGGCGTGAGCAGGCCGGTGAAGACGGTCTGCAGCTTGGCACCCATGCCGCCGTGACTGCTGTGCGCCTGTGCGCCATGGGGCTTCATGAGCTTGAGCGCCAGCCAGGGCGTGACCGTGAAGGCGATGGCCAGCGAGATGGCCATGCCGAGACTGGCGTTGATGGGGATGGGACCCATATAGGGGCCCATGAGGCCGCTGACGAAGGCCATGGGCAGCAGGGCCGCGATCACGGTCAGCGTGGCCAGGATGGTGGGGCCACCGACCTCGTCCACGGCGCGCGGGATGATCTCGCGCAGCGGTGCATCGGGCGTGAGCTGCTGGTGACGGTGGATGTTTTCCACCACCACGATGGCGTCATCGACCAGGATGCCGATGGAGAAGATCAGCGCGAACAGCGAGACGCGGTTGAGCGTGAAACCCCAGGCCCAGGAGGCAAACAGCGTGGCGGTGAGCGTGAGGATGACCGCGGCGCCGACGATCACGGCCTCGCGCCGACCCAGGGCCAGGCCCACGAGCAGGATGACCGAGCCGGTGGCGAAGGCCAGCTTGGCGATCAGCTGGTTGGCCTTCTCGGCCGCGGTCTCGCCGTAGTTGCGCGTGACCGTGGCTTCGATGTTGGACGGGATGAGCGTGTTGCGCAGGGCCTGCACACGCGCACTGGCGGCACGCGCCACGTCCACCGCGTTCTCGCCCGGCTTCTTGGTCACGGTCAGCGTGACGGCCGGGTAGACCTGGCCGGCTTGCACGCCGGCATCGCCCACCTTGGCCATGGCCGCGCCCGGCGTGAACCAGACATAGCGCTGCGGCTGCTGGGCGCCGAGCTCGATGCGCGCCACTTCGCGCAGATAGACCGGTGCGCCCTTGCTGACGCCGACCACGATGCTGCCCACATCCTCGGCCGAGCGCAGGAACTCGCCGGTCTCCACGCTGAGCATTTGCGCGGCACCACCGTTCTTTGCCTGGCTGCTAAGCACGGCACCTGCGGGCATGCCGAAGTTGGCGGCGGCCAGGGTCTGCTTGAGCGTGAGCACATCGATGCCGCGCGCACGCAGGCGCGTCGGGTCCAGCCACACCTGCACCGCGCGACCGGGGCCGCCCAGCGTGTCCACCTCACGCGTGCCAGGCACGCGCTTGAGTTCGGTTTCCAGCTCGTGCGCCACGCGCTCGAGTTCCTGCGCCGGCGTGCCCTCCCGGCTCCAGAGCGTGACGGCCAGCACGGGCACGTCGTCGATGCCCTTGGGCTTGACGATGGGCGCCAGGGTGCCGAGGTCACGCGGCAGCCAGTCCTGGTTGGCATTGAGCACGTCGTACAGACGCACCAGGGCTTCGGTACGCGGCACGCCCACCTGGAACTGCACGGTCAGCACGGCCAGGCCGGGGCGGGCCACAGAGTAGGTGTGCTCGATGCCAGCGATCTGGCTCAGCACCTGCTCGGCCGGGCGCGCCACCATGTTTTGTACGTCGGCACTGCTGGCCCCGGGGAAGGGGATCAGCACATTGGCCATGGTGACGTTGATCTGGGGTTCCTCCTCGCGCGGCGTGACGAGCACGGCGAAGAGGCCCAGCAGCAGCGCCACGAGGGCCAGCAGCGGTGTGAGCGCGTTGGCCTGGAAGGCCGCGGCGATGCGGCCCGAGATGCCCATGCGTTCCTGCGTGTTCATGGCGGTCCTCAGCGGCTGACGGCCACCACGGCCCCGGCCAGGCCGGCGCGCACGGGGTCGAGCGCCACGCGCTCACCCGCGGCCAGGCCGGCCACGATCTCCACGCCCTGGTCACCGTGGTCGGCCCCCAGGCGCACGGCGCGCAGCACGAAACCGCGCTCGCTGGCCACATAGACGGCCGTCAACTCCCCACGGCGCAGCACGGCCTGGGCCGGCACCACGGTGCGCTGGGCCTGGCCGCCGACGAAGCGCACGCGCACCTGCTGGCCCGGCAGCAACTTCTGTGCGGCGGTCGGCGCAAGGTCGAGACGCCAGACCACGGTCTGCGAGACCGGATCTGCCGCGGGCATGGTGCTGCGCCGGACCGGCTGCACCCACAGGCTGGCCCCGTTGGCCTCGGTCAGCTGCACCTGCACCTCCTGGGCGGCACGGGCACTCTCGGCCTGCGAGGCGGGCACCTGCACCACGGCGCGCAGCGGCTGCGGCGCATAGACCGTGACCACGGGCTTGCCCGGCACGGCCAGGTCCCCGGCCTCCACATGGG
>JAYNNS010000104.1:5172-7602 GCA_038112835.1 Curvibacter sp.
GGTCTGCAGCACCCAGCCGTCATAGGGCGCGGTCACGCGCGTGTAGCCCTGGCTCAGCGCCGAGGCGCGCGCCCCGGCCGTGGCCTGGCTCTGGCCCGCTTGGGCGGCCTTGTACTGCGTCTCGGCCATGTCCAGCGCAGCCTGGCTCACGAAGCCCTGGGCGCGCAGCTCGCGCGTGCGCTCGTAGTGGGCCTTGGCGTTGCGCAGCTCGGCCTCGGCCTGGCTCAGCTGGGCGGCACTGCGCTGCACGCCGACGGCGGCCTCGCTGTCGTCGATGGTGGCCAGCAGCTGGCCCGCCTTGACCGGGTCGCCCATCTTCACCAGCAGCTTGACCACCCGGCCCGAAGCCTGGGCGGCGATGGTGCTCTGCTTGACCGGCTCGATCACACCGTCGATCTCATAGCCGCTGGAGACGGCGCGCGCGCCGATCTGCACGGTGGGCACGGCCACACCGGCCTGGGCACGGCCCAGCACGGGGGCGCCGACCAGCACGACGAGGCTGACGGCGAAGGCGAGCGTGTGGATGGATTTCATGGGCACCTCCATATACTGTGCATAGTATATCAAAATACTTGGCGGGGTATATGATCCAACCGGGCAAGGGCCCTGCTCCGCCTCGATCCGGCATCCCGCGCACGGTTGGTGCCGCCACACACGGCTGCCGCGACCAAGGGAGCGGCTCATCCGCTTGGAAAGCACCATGGGGGAGGTGCGGCTGCGAGCCGACACATCGGCCAGCCGCAGCTACAGATCTGCACCTCCCACAGGGTCGACAGCTGCCGGAATGCTGCCGGGCCCCTGGCCGCCCCCGCCACCGACGTAGGAGGCGACGCCTGCCGGCCCAGGCCTGCACCTTCGCAGCTTCCGTTGCGCGTGGCGGGAGGCGATCTGTCGTCCGTCCCGCGACGACGTGTCTACGGCTAGACGACCACCAGCGAAGCGCAGAGGCGGTAGCCGCTCCCGCGGATGGCCTTCACGCTTTCCCCCTCGATCCCGCACGACGCGATCTTCTTGCGCAGCAGACTGATCCGGTTTTGCAGGTTGTCGGCGCTGATATCAACATTGTCGGGGCTCAGCTGCTGCGCCACCTGCCAGCGCTCCAGCGTCTGATCTCTGGCAGTCGCCAGGGCCACCAGCAGCCGCACCTCGGACTCAGCCAATCGGTATTCGCCGCCGGGACCGCGCAGCAGCTGAGTCTGATCGTTCAAGGTCAGCGTACTGGCCAGGGTTTCGTGCCGCAGACGCTTGGCCAGGGCGGTCAACGCAGCCAGCAGCTCCTGCGGATCCACCGGTTTGGGCAGGTACAGATCGGCACCCGCCTCGTAACCGGTCAGACGGTCACTCAGCTGCGTGCGAGCAGTGGTGATGACGATGCCTGCAAAGGGCTGGGCCTGGCGCAGTCGTTTGGCCAACGAGAGACCGTCTTCCCCGGGAAGGTTCAGGTCGATCACGTACAAGTCCGGTCTGCGCGGCACGGGCGTGTCATCCACGTCCTCGGCACACGACAGGTCCACCACCGCGTAGCCCCGCTGTTGCAATATGCGGGCCGTGGCCTCGCGCAAAGCGTCGTGGTCCTCGACCAGCATCACGACCAATGGAGTGCTCATGCCGCTGCTCCCTGTGCCAGGTGGGGCATCATCAAGGTGAAGCAGGCCTGCCCCTCGACAGGCGCGTAATGCAGCCGACCGCCCAGCAGTTTGACCAGGCCCTGAACCAGGTACAGGCCCAGACCGGTCCCGCTGCGGTAGCTGGCCTTGGGGCTGCGATAGTATTTTTCGAACAGCCGTTCGGGATCGGGCCAGCCAGCGCGCCCGACCGGATTGCGCACCGACAGCGACCAGCCCCCCTGCGCATCGGCCGGGCCTCGGCTCACGTGGACGGCCGCGTCGCTCGGGCTGTACTTGAGTGCGTTATCCAGCAGGTTGCGCAGCACCACCTTGAACAAGTGCATGTCGGTCTTGATCCACAGGTCCTGCTCTGGTGGCATGTCCACAACCACGCGCTCGCCCCCAGCCAGTTCGCGGCAGACCGATGCGATCAGAGGCCGCAAAGGGCCCTCCTGCACATCCAGGCTGATGCCAGCGGCCTCCATCTGCCCGGACTGGACCGCGAGATTCACCACATTCGTCATCTCCGCGACTGAGACATCGAAACGTCGGGCGATCTCATCCGGCATCTGCCGGTCGGCGAGCAGCATGCGCATGGTGGCCAGCGGCGTCTTCAACTCATGGCCCAGCATGGCCAGCAGACGCTCGCGCTCTTCGCGGTGGGCCTGCTCCTGGTCTGCGCGTGCTTTCGCCTCGTCGGCCAGGGCCCGCCATTCCGATTGCTGGCGCAGTGTTTTCCAGGCCCGGTACTGCAGCATCGCCACCATCAGCACGCCTGAAGCCAGGCTGGTGAAAAACACCACGTAGAGACTCAGCTCCGCAC
>JAYNNS010000104.1:7612-8832 GCA_038112835.1 Curvibacter sp.
ACCAGCAGCAACGTCTACGTCAACGTCTACGACAGCGCCGGCAAGGCCGTGAGCACGGTAAAGACCACCAGCATGCTGAAATAGCCCACCACCACGGCCTTGGACAACACCTGGCCTTGCAGGGAACGGTACCAATGGGCCGCAGGTTTGCTCATCACGGCCAGCGCCCACATCGTGGGCGGCACCAGGAGGACCAGCAGCATGTTGAGCTTCAATGCGGTGCTCGCGTAGCCACCCAGGGCGGCGACCAGTAGCGAGAAGATGATGATGATGATCAGGGTCAGCACGTTGCGGCGCCACCGTGCCGAGCCCAGCTCATTGAGCACGAAATGCGAAAACAGCAACGCCGAGGCTGACGAAAACACGATCGCGATATTGGTCGCCTGGTCCACCACCCCCGGGGGCAATCGATTCGAGAGGTAGAGATAGGGGTAGCCGAGAAAACTGGTTCCCATGAGCAGCCAACTGCCCTGGTACAGCAAAAAGGAGAACATCAGCGGTTCGGGCCGCATCAGAAGCTGCAACAGCCCCCACAGGAAGAACATAACGATCAGGCCCAGGTACAAGGCCCCGAGATGGTTGATCAGCGCATCCACCCGCCGCAAATCGGCCGGCGTGAAGACATCGGCGTAGATCAGGCGCGTGCTGGTGGTCTGCACGCGCAACCAGACATCGCGCGGACCCTGGCCGATCGGCAACTCCAGCAAGAAAGTGGTCGCGGGCTCCGCCTGCGCCGACACGGGATAGCGGTCGCCTACCGGCGGCTGGCGTGCCGGCTGCTGCAGCGGATCGAACAACACGATCTCGTCCAGGTACATCGGCCGTATCCGCAGGTACAGCCGCCTGTCATCACCCAGGTCCTGCGCGGACGGATCGATGCGCAACCTCATCCACAGCGGCGCCTGACCGTAGCCCCGGGAAAGCACCCCCTGGAGCGGCATCATCGGGCGCTGCTGAACCTCCTCCCAGCTGAGCTGCCCGCCCGGATCTTCCAGCCAGGCGCGCTCGACCACCAAGTCACCAGCCCAGGCCCTCGCGCTGCACAGCACGAGCAGCCAGAGCACGGCAGCCCGCCAGCGGCGCAACACAGAACAAAGCGTCGGCATCATGTTCTAGGACTGTGGGAGGAAGCCGTCCGGTGGAGACGCGGACCACGGCATCGCCGAATCCGGTTTAGCCGGGCCCAAGCATCCGGTCGCACGCGCCACTCACGCCCAGGG
>JAYNNS010000105.1:0-8759 GCA_038112835.1 Curvibacter sp.
GTGGAGCTGCGCCGCGAGACGGTGGCGCTCGACGCCCTGCTGTCGCGCCTGCCGGTGGAGGGCCTGGACGTCCAGGTGCCGCCGCAGGCTTGCGTGGAGGCGGACCCGGACCTGCTCGCCGCGGCCCTGCTGAACCTGCTGGACAACGCGCTGCGCCATGGTGCGCGGCACGTGCAGGTCAGCCTGCCGGCGCCGCAGCAGCTGATGCTGCAGGACGACGGGCCCGGTGTCAGCGAGACCCATCGCCAGGCGCTGCAAGCCGCCCTGGCGCACGACGATCCCGAAGGCCCGACCGGTCTGGGCCTGGTGCTGGCCCACTGGGTGGCCGAGGCGCATGGCGGTCGCCTGCGGCTGCCGCCGAGCGCGCGCGGCTTTGCCGTTGTCCTCGAGCTGGGAGAGGCCGAGCCTGCGCCGCTTGGCAGTCCCGCGGCACCGGCCTAAGATAGACCGCACCTCGAACCTCTGATTGGAGTCCTGCCATGTACAAGAACATTCTGTTGGGATATGACGGCTCGGCCTCGGGCCAGAAGGCCTTGCTCGACAGCCGCGAGGTGGCGCAGTGGAACCAGGCCCGGCTCACGCTGGTGGCCGTCATGCCGCCGCCGATCGCGGCCATCGGCCCCGAAGGCGGGGTGTACGACGCGCGGCTGGAAGAGATCGAGAAGCGCCGCTACCAGGAGGTCCTGGACGAGGGCGTGCGCAAGCTGCGCGAGGGCGGCATCCAGGTGCAGGGCGAGGTGGTGGTGGGCGATCCGGTGCAGGAGCTGGCGCGTACAGCCGAGCGCATCGGGGCCGACCTCATCGTCGTGGGCCACAAGCACCTGGAGGGCTGGGCCGCACGCTGGTGGCGCGGCTCGATCTCCAAGGCCCTGATCGAGATCGCCTCCTGCAGCGTGCTGGTGGTGATCACGCGCTGAGGTAAAGCAGGACAGGTCGCGCTGTGCGCGACGTGGGTCTTGCGGATCCAGACCACCCTGCGCGGGCCGGATGCAGAGCGCCTACGCCGCCAGGGCCTCGACCTCGGACTCGCTGGCCCATTCCACCGGGTCATGCGCCAGCACCTCGTCGAGTTGCAGGCGCAGGGCCAGGGCCGCGACCTCCGGGTAGGTTTCGGCCAGCGCGTCCTCGTCGTACGCCATCTCGCGCGCGCGGCAGCGCCAGGCCGCCATGTGCAGCAGGGCCGCCAGCGGCTCGTGGCTGTTGCCCTGGGCAAAGGGGTCGTCGTGCTGTTCGACCACCCGGATCAGTTCCTGCGGCAGGTTCCAGGTGCGCGCGAAGCCGGCGCCGACCTGGGCGTAGGAATAGCCGAGCAGGCGCATCTCCGCCGTGGCCCGATCGGGCGCGAAGATGTCGTAGTGCTGGTCCAGCAGGGCGCGCTGGCGCGCCGGCAGGCCGCGCTGCATGACCAGCTCGCCCAGCGCATGGACCAGGCCCACCGTGTGCGGCGAGGCGCTGGACTGGCGCAGCAGGCTGGCGCGGCTGCGGGCCAGCTGCCGCATCAGCCGCGCGGTGTTGAGGCTGTAGCGCCAGAACTGGCGCATGTCCACGGTGCCGACGCGGCGAAAGGCGCTGGCCACCGCCGCCAGCAGGAGCATCTCGCGCACCTCGCTCAGGCCCAGCACGGCCAGGGCCTGGGCCACGGTGCCGATGCGTTGGCTGAGCTGGTAGCGCGCCGAGTTGGCCACCTGCAGCAGCCGCGCCGTCATGACGGGTTCGTCGCTCAGCAGGGCGCTGACACGCATGAGGTCGGGCGCCTCCTGCTCCAGTTCGGTCAGGCCGAGGGCGATGACGCGGGGAATGCTGGGCAGGGCCCCGGGAGTTTCGAGCAGGCGCTGGAGGTCCATGGTGGTGTCGGCGTGGCTCCGCATGATAGACGCGCAGCCGGGCCCGGTCAGGCTTTTTCGTACAGCGTGACCACGCAGGCGCCACCCAGGCCCAGGTCGTGCTGCAGGGCCAGGCGTGCGTCCGGGACCTGGCGTGCACCGGCCTGGCCACGCAGCTGCTGCACGAGCTCGGTGCACTGGGCCAGGCCCGTGGCGCCCAGGGGGTGCCCCTTGCTCAGCAGGCCGCCCGAGGGGTTGGTGACGACGCGGCCGCCGTAGCTGTTGTCGCCGTCGAGCACGAATTGTTCCGCGCCGCCTTCGGGGCACAGGCCCAGGGCTTCGTAGCTGATGAGCTCGTTGTGGGCGAAGCAGTCGTGCAGTTCGACCACGTCCAGATCCTCGGGCCCGATGCCTGCGCTTTCATAGACCTGGCGTGCGGCTTCCTGGGCCATGGAGAAGCCGACCACCTCGCGCATGTCGCGCGCCTCGAAGGTCCGGCGGGTGTCGGTGGTCATGGCCTGGGCGCGGATGCGCACGCCGCAGTCCAGGCCGTGCTGCCGCGCGAACGCTTCCGAGCAGACGATCGCCGCAGCCGCGCCGCAGGTGGGTGGGCAGGCCATGAGGCGGGTCATCACGCCTTCCCACAGCATGGGCGCGGCCATGACCTCCTCGGTCGTGACCTCCTTGCGCAACAGGGCCAGCGGATTGTGCGCGGCGTGCCGGCTGGCCTTGGCGCGGATGGCGGCAAAGGTCTCCAGCCGGGTGCCGTACTGCTGCATGTGGGCCAGGCCCGCACCGCCGAAATAGCGCAGCGCCAGCGGGATCTCGGCGTGGCCCACGAGCGCCTCGGTGGCGGCGTCGAAGCGGTCGAAGGGCGAGGGCCGGTCGTGGAACACCGCGCCCAGCGCGCCCGGGTTCATGTGCTCGAAGCCCAGGGCCAGCACGCAGTCGGCCACGCCGTGGGCCACGGCCTGGCGCGCCAGGAAGAGCGCGGTGGAGCCGGTGGAGCAGTTGTTGTTGACGTTGACGATGGGGAGGCCGCTCAGGCCCACCTCGTAGAGCGCGCGCTGCCCGGCGGTGGAGTCGCCGTAGACATAGCCCACGTAGGCCTGTTGCACCTGGCCATAGTCCAGGCCGGCATCGGCCAGCGCGGCGCGCGCGGCTTCCGCAGCCATCTCGGGGTAGGGGCGATGGGCGCCGGGCTTGCTGAAGGGGATCATGCCGACCCCGGCGACGATGACGGTCTGGCTCATGGCAACTCCGTGACGGGCTGTGCCCGGGCAGTGTAGCGCCCCGCAAACGCCGAACGGGCCTGCAACGCTGCAGGCCCGTGGCGGGATGGGTCGCGCGCAGGCTTACTCGGGCTTGATGCCGGCCTTCTTCACCACCTCGGCCCAGGTGTCGTACTCACGCTTCATGTAGGCCGCGAGTTCGGCCGGGGTGCTGGGGCTGGGCGACAGGCCCTTGAGCTCCAGCTCCTTGCCCACTTCGGGGTTCTTGAGGATCTTGACCAGCACCTGGTTGAGCTTGTCGATCACGGGCTGGGGCGTCTTGGCCGGCACCACATAGGCGTACCAGTTCAGCGTCTCGAAGCCGGGGTAGCCCTGCTCGGCCACGGTGGGCACATCGGGCATGAGCGGGTCGCGCTTGAGGCCGGTGGTCGCCAGGGCACGGACCTTGCCGGTCTTGATGTGCGGGCCGGCGGTGGGCGGGGTGGACATGAAGGAGTCGACCTCGCCGCCGAGCAGGCCCAGCATGGCCGGGCCGCCGCCGCGGTAGGCCACGTGGGTCACGTCGATGCCGGCGCGCTGCTTGAGGAATTCGCCGGCCAAGTGGCCCGCCCCGCCGATGCCGGGCGAGGCGTAGGTCAGCTTGCCGGGCTGGGTCTTGGCCAGCTTGATGTAGTCGGCCAGGTTCTTCACGGGCAGGTCGGGCTTGACCACGAGCACGTTGGAGAAGACCACGGCCATGGTGACCGGCGCGAAATCCTGCAGCGGCTTGTAGGGCAGCTTGGCCACCAGATGCGGCGCCACGGTGAGCGACCCCACGCTGCCCAGCAGGATGGTGTGGCCGTCGGCCTCGGCACGTGCCACGTGGTCGGTGGCGATGTTGCCGCCGGCGCCGGCCTTGTTCTCCACCACGACGTTGGTCTTGAGCTCGTCGCCCAGGTGCTTGGCGATGATGCGCGCCACGGTGTCGGTGGCGCCGCCGGCGGCAAAGCCCACGACCATGGTGATGGGCTTGCTCGGGTAGTTCTGGGCCAGGGCCGGGGCCGCGGCGATGAGGGCGCCCAGGGTCAGGGCCAGGGTGTTGAGTTTCATGCGATCTCCTCGGTCAGGAAGGCCCGCCGGGGCGGGCCGCTTGGGGCTCTGCAGTATAGAGAGGCGGCGGTGCCGCGGGGCCGTGGTTTTCACCGACCGGCCATCGGAAAAACTGAGAGCCCCATAGTGTCCCGCGATCGCGCGGCCGGCCGCGCTCAGGGCCGGGGCGGCCAGGCGAGCCGGCGTCGGCTCTCGAAGCGGCGCGGCTCGCCGGTGACCGGGTCGTCAAAGGCCAGGCCGCGTGCGAGCAGCTGCAGGGGCTGGTGCCAGTCGTCCTGCACGTGGCCAGGGCCGTGCACGACCTCGGGGTAGAAGAGGTCGCCCACGATGGGGCGGCCCAGGGCATGCATGTGCACGCGCAACTGGTGCGTGCGACCGCTCCTCGGGTACAGGCGGTACAGGCCGAGGGCGCCGCGGGCCTCGACGAGCTCCAGGGCGGTCTCGCTGTTGGGTTCGCCCGCGACCTCGCGCTGGCGGAAGAAATGCGCGTCCTCGACGATCCGGCTGCGGTACACGGCGGGCAGCGGCAGCTCCGGACGCAGCGGGGCGAGGGCTTCGTAGACCTTCTGCACCTGCTGTTCGCGGAACAGGCGCTGGTAGGCGTCACGGTCCTGGGGGCGGAGGCTGAAGACCACCAGGCCCGCGGTCTCGCGGTCGATGCGGTGGATGGGGGTCAGCGTCTCGATGCCCGTGTGGCGCTTGAGGCGCACCAGCAGGGTCTGCTGCACGTAGCGGCCCGTGGGGGTGACGGGCAGGAAGTGCGGTTTGTCGGCGACCAGCAGGTGGGCGTCCTGGTGGACGATGCTGGCCTCGAAGGGGATGAGCGGTTCCACTTCGAGCTCGCGGTAGTAGTAGACCCGCGTGCCGGGGGTGAAGGCGGCATCGGGCGGCAGCGGGGCGCCCTGTTCGTCCAGCACGCGGCCTGCGGCCATGCGCTGCGCCCACTGCCCGGCGCTGACGGCGGGCAGGCGCTGGGCCAGGAAGTCGATCAGCCGTGGCCAGGGGCCGTGGGGCAGGGCCACGCAGCTCGCGCTGACACCCTCCACCATGGGCGGGCGGTGGCGATGCGGGGGACGGCTCATGAGGGAACCTGGTGCGCGTGGCCTGTGCTCGGGCTGGATCGGGGGACACCGCGGCGCCGGCTTGGCCGGGCCTCGGGCGCCGCTCCCTTGAGGCGGGTGGCGCAGCGCCCAAGGGGACGCGAGGCCTGGGGGTGTTTCATGCTCTGGTGAAGACCAGATCCCAGACCCCGTGGCCCAGGCGCAGGCCACGTTTTTCGAATTTGGTCAGCGGGCGGTAGTCGGGCTTGGGGGCGTAGCCTCCCGCCGTGTTCCGCAGCAGCGGCTCGGCGCCCAGCACTTCCAGCATCTGCTGGGCATAGGGCTCCCAGTCGGTCGCGCAATGCAGGTAGCCGCCGGGTTGCAGGCGCGCCGCGAGCTTGGCCACCAGCGGGGCCTGGAGAAGCCGGCGCTTGTGGTGCTTGGTCTTGTGCCAGGGATCGGGGAAGAAGATGTGCACGCCGGCCAGGCTGCCTTCGGGCAGCATGTGGTCCAGTACCTCCACGGCGTCGTGCTGCAGGATGCGGATGTTCGTGAGCTCGCGTTCGCCGATGTGCTTGAGCAGGGCGCCCACGCCGGGTTCGTGCACTTCGCAGCCCAGAAAATTCTTGTCGCGCATCAGGTCGGCGATGTGGGCGGTGGCGTCGCCCATGCCGAAGCCGATCTCCAGGATCAGCGGGCGGTTCGCCGCTTCGGCGCCGAAGACGGCGGCGCGGTCCAGCGGCGCGGCGCGGTAGGGCAGCACGTACCGCGGCCCGAGCTCCTCGAGTGCCTTGGCCTGGCCCGTGGTGGTGCGGCCGGCGCGCTTGACGTAGCTCTTGATGGTCTTGGGGAATGCGACGTCGGGCGGCGGCAGGCGCCGGCGGTCCTTGGGGGCTGCGCTGGCCTCGGTGGCGCTCGCGGGCGCCGGCTTCGGTTCGGTGGGGCGGGTGGTGTCGTTCACCCCGGAATTTTACCGGTCGCTCCCCCAGCGCCCGGCCCATTGCTGCGTGGCCGCGGCCAGCCAGTCGCCCACGGTGCTGCCGGCCACCTGCAGGCCCAGCACGGCGGCGGCGGCCTGGAGCGCCGCCAGCGGCTCGCGCGTGTCGAGCGCCTGGGCGCCGTTCTGCTTGCTGAGCTTCTCGCCGTTGGGACCGAGCACCAGGGGCGTGTGCAGGTAGCGCGGGCACGGCAGGCCCAGGGCGGCCTGCAGCAGCCGCTGGCGCGCGGTGTTGTCGGCCAGGTCCTCGCCACGCACGATGTCGGTGATGCCCTGCAGCCCGTCGTCCACCACCACGGCGAGCTGGTAGGCGAACCAGCCGTCGGCGCGCCGCAGCACGAAGTCGCCGACCTCGGCCTGCACGTCCTGGGCCTGGGGGCCGAGCCGGCGGTCATGCCAGCGCACCGTGCCGGTCGGGGTGTGGAAGCGCCAGGCGCGCGCAGGCCTGCCCTGCAGGCCGCCTCGCTCCGGACGGCAGGTGCCGGGATAGACGAGTTCTCCGTGACGCGGCTTGTCGCGGCCCAGGGCTTGCAGCGCCGCTTCGACGTCTTTGCGGCTGCAGGCGCAGGGATAGGCCAGCCCGCGCTCGACCAGCTGGTCGAGGCTGCGCTGGTAGAGCGCGCCGCGCTGCGACTGGTAGAGCGGCGGCGCGTCGGGGACGAGGCCGCAGTCGGCGAGCTGCTGCAGGATGAGGCGGTCCGCGCCGCCCACGCAGCGCGGCACATCCACGTCCTCGATGCGCAGCAGCCAGCGCCCGCCGTGCGCGCGCGCATCCAGCCAGCTCGCCAGCGCGGCCACCAGCGAACCCGCGTGCAGCGGACCGGTGGGCGAGGGCGCGAAGCGGCCGACGTAGCCGTTCATGCAGGACGGGACGGGGGGTCAGAGCGCGGCCAGGGCCAGCTCCAGACCCGAGACGAAGGCGTCTTCCACGCGATGACCCAGGCACCAGTCGCCGCACAGGCCGATACGCGCGTGGCCGTGCCAGAGATGGCTCTGGCCCAGGGGGCGCACGGTCTGGGCGTAGCGCCAGCGGTGCACGCTGGCATGGCTGGGTTCGACCCGGATGCCCGTGACCTCGGCGAAGGCCTTGAGCAGCTTGGCCTGCACGCGTTCGGGCTCGTCCTCCAGGTGCTCCAGCGACCACTCCTTGCCGGCCTGCACGGTCCAGCGCTCGATCGGACCCCGCTGCGGCTTGCTCGATTCACGTGCCACCCAGGCAATGCGGTGGTGCGTGCTGCGCGCCGCGTTCCATTGCGGCCCGAGCGAGTTCATGCCCGGCTGCATGGCCTGCGGGTAGGCGGCCATCAGCGTCCAGCAGGGCGCGGTCTGGACTTCGCCCACACGCTGGGCGAGGTTCTCGACCAGCTGCGAGCTGCGCAGCAGTTCGTGCGCCTGCTCGGCCGGGATGGCCAGCAGCACGGCGTCGAAGCCCGAGTAGACGTGGCGCTCGCCGTCCGCGCCCTCGGTGTGCAGCTGCCAGCGCTGGGCGTCGAGGGCGTCGCGCGCGATCTTCACAACCCGGGTCTGGGCGTGCCATTGGCCCGGCGTCTGCAGCGGCTCGGCCCAGCGCTTGACCAGGGCGTTCATGCCCGGCGTGGCCACCCAGTGCGGCTCGCGCGCGGGCAGGGCGGCCGCGACCACCCGGCCCAAGGCATCGAGCACACGCACGGCATTGGCGCTCCAGGGGCGGCACAGGCCGGGGACGGTTTTCAGCGCGAGCTCGAAGCGCGGGTCTCGCACGGTGAAGTACGGGGTGCCGTGGTCGAAGCTGCCGAACTCGGTCTCGCGCGTGGCCATGCGGCCGCCGGCGCCGCGGCTCTTCTCGAACACGGTCACGCGGTGGCCGGCCT
Source organism: Curvibacter sp. (assembly GCA_038112835.1). Classification (GTDB taxonomy): domain Bacteria; phylum Pseudomonadota; class Gammaproteobacteria; order Burkholderiales; family Burkholderiaceae_C; genus Hylemonella. The sequence goes on from JAYNNS010000105.1 coordinate 8,032, forward strand.
GCACCAGGGTGCGGGCGCAGGCCACGCCGGCCATGCCGGCGCCGATCACGGCGTAATGTTGTACGGCTTTCATGCGGGCGGTCTCCGTTCTGGGTTGTCCTGAATCACTTCCACTGTACAGGGCCGAGCAGGGCGGTCCGCGTGGCCGGGCTTTCCAGCTGCTTGAGCCACCATTGCAGGGCCCGGCCCTGCTCGCGGCGCGTGCCGCCGTGCCAGGCGTAGCTCACGCGCACCACGCGCGGTGGGCGCTCGGTCTTCTTGACGACGAGGCGGCCGGTCTCGATGTGCGGGCGCGCGCTGCATTCGGGCAGGAAGCCGCCGCCCAGGCCGCGCAGCTGGGCGTCGAACTTGGCCTGCATGCTGTCCACCGTGAGCACGTCCTGCCCGGCCAGCAGGCCGATGGTCAAGCCATGACCGCGCGGCACCGAGTCGGCCACGGCCACGGCGCGGTGCTGCAGCAGCAGTTCGTCACTCAGCGGTTCGGGCGCGGAGGCCAGCGGGTGGTGGGGCGCCACGGCGTAGACGAAATGCGCCGAGCCCAGGGGCTTGCTCTGCACGCTGGCGCTGTTGTGGGTGTCGAGCACCACGCCGAGGGCCAGGTCGGCCTGGCCGCTGATCAGGGCTTGCAACGTGCCGGAGAGCGTCTCCTCGCGCAGCTTCAGGCGCGTGGGGGACTGCAGGGCGAAGAAGCCCTCGCACAGCTCCATCACCGTGGTGCGGTTGATGAT
>JAYNNS010000106.1:0-7291 GCA_038112835.1 Curvibacter sp.
CCATCCAGATATCAAAGGTGTTGTTGTTGGTGGAATACACACCCACAGCGCAGAACAGCACGATGGACGGATACAGCCAGCGGTAAGGCACGGTGAGCAGCTTGATCCAGATGCCGATCAGCGGCAGGTTCAGGATCACCAGCATCAGGTTGCCGATCCACATGGAGGCGATCAGGCCCCAGAACAGCTCGGGGTTGTTGGTCATCACCTGCGGGCCGGGCTGGATGTTGTGGATGGTCATGGCACCGACCATCAGCGCCATCACGGGGTTGGGCGGGATGCCCAGCGTGAGCAGCGGGATGAAGGAGGTCTGCGAACCGGCGTTGTTGGCCGACTCGGGCGCGGCCACGCCGCGGATATTGCCCTGGCCGAAGGGGACCTCGCCCGGCTTGAGCTTGGTCTTCTTCTCCAGCGTGTAGGCCGCGAAGGACGAGAGCAGCGCGCCGCCGCCGGGCAGGATGCCCAGGGTGGAACCCAGGGCGGTGCCGCGCAACACGGCGGGCGTCATGCGCTTGAAGTCTTCCATCGACGGGTAGATGTGGGTCACCTTGCCCGTGAAGACCTCGCGCTTGTCCTCGGGGTGCGAGAGGTTCTGGATGATCTCGCCGTAGCCGAACACGCCCATGGCGATCACGATGAAGCCGATGCCGTCGGTCAGTTCGGGGATGTCGAAGGAGTAGCGCGCCACGCCCGAGTTCACGTCGGTGCCGACCAGACCCAGCAGCAGGCCCAGCACGATCATGCCGATGGCCTTGAGCAGGGAGCCCGAGGCCAGCACCACGGCGCCGATCAGGCCCAGCACCATGAGCGAGAAGTACTCGGCCGGACCGACCTTGAAGGCCCCTTCGGTCAGCGGGGCGGCGAAGGCGGCCAGGATCAGCGTGCCCACGCAGCCGGCGAAGAAGGAGCCCATGCCGGCCGCGGCCAGCGCGGGGCCGGCGCGACCCTTGCGGGCCATCTGGTAGCCGTCGATCACGGTCACCACCGAGGCGGATTCGCCCGGCAGGTTGACCAGGATGGCGGTGGTGGAGCCGCCGTACTGGGCGCCGTAATAGATGCCGGCCAGCATGATCAGCGCGGCCACCGGGGGCAGCGCGTAGGTGGCGGGCAGCAGCATGGCGATGGTGGCCACGGGGCCCACGCCCGGCAGCACGCCGATCAGCGTACCCAGCACGCAGCCGATGAAGGCGTACAGCAGGTTCTGGAAGGTGAACGCGACGCCGAAGCCCAGCGCGAGGTTGTCAAAGAGTTCCATGTTGTTCTGTTCCTCAGCCGGTGATGAATGCAGGCCACACCGGGAACTGCAGGTTGAGCAGCTTGACGAAAGCGCCGTAGCTGATGGCGGCCAGCGCGGTGGCCACGATCAGCACCTCGGTGATCTTGAACCGGTCGCCCGCCAGGCTGGAGACGATGGTCAGACCGTAGATGGCGGCGATCAGGCCCATGGAGGGCAGGCCGATGCTGGGCAGGCCACCCAGCAGGATGCCGAACAGCACGTTGGCGCCGATGATGAAGCACAGCGGCCGCCAGGCCACGGAGCCCAGCTTGTCGCCGGTCTCGGACCGGGACACCACGCCCTGGAACATGATCAGCGCGCCCAGAAAGGCGAGCAGGATGCCCAGCATCAGCGGGAAGTAGCCCGGGCCCATGCGGGCACCGGTGCCGATGTTGTAGTTGGTGGCTCCGACGGCGAAGATGATGCCCACGGTGGTGAACATCAGCCCGGAGTAGAAATCTTTCTCGCTCTTGATGAATCTCACAAACAGTCTCCTGTAGACCCAGGGTCCGAAACACCCGGGATTCTGCCCCGGAATAACTGTCATGCCCGATGTGGATTACACCTACCCTGTCGTCGAGAAAACAGCAGACGCTCAGGGATTTCCCTAGGTCTTGATGCACCGAGTTGGCGCCCGGCTGCGTCGGGGTCAGCTGGCGGTCAGACCGGCATCGCGGATGCGTCGCTCAGCTCAGGGGCGGCGTGGAACCGAGCACCTCGTCGATCACCGTCTGCCCTTCGGCCACGCGCAGCGCGCCGGCCAGGCGCAGCGGGCGCATGCCGTCGGCGATGGCCTGGCGCTTGAGCGCCTCGATGTTCGGCTCCTTGGTGACCTTCTCCTTGAAGGCCTCGCTGACCACCAGCAGCTCGTACAGGCCCATGCGGCCCGCGAAACCCGTCATGCGGCAGTCCACGCAGCCCACGGCCTTGTAGGGCTTGTAGCCACCGCTGATGTTCCAGGGCTTGACCACCTCGGCCAGCTGCTCGCGCGTGGCGTGCTCGTCAAGCACCTTGCACTGCCTGCACAGGGTGCGCACCAGACGCTGCGCGAGCACGCCCAGCACGGTGGCATTGATCAGGTAGGGCGGCACACCGAGCTCCATCAGGCGCGTGATGGCCGAGGGCGCGTCGTTGGTGTGCAGGGTGGAGAAGACCAGGTGACCCGTGAGCGCCGCCTGCACGGCCATCTCGGCGGTCTCCAGGTCGCGGATCTCGCCCACCATGATGATGTCCGGGTCCTGGCGCATCAGGGCGCGCAGTCCTTGCGCGAAACCGAAGTCCAGCTGCGGCTGCACCTGGGTCTGGTTGAAGGCCGGCTCGATCATCTCGATCGGGTCTTCCACCGTGCTCACATTGACCTCTTCGGTCGCCACACGCTTGAGCGTGGAGTACAGCGTGGTGGTCTTGCCCGAGCCCGTGGGCCCGGTCACGAGGATGATGCCGTGCGGTCGCTTGACCAACTGCTCCCAGCGCACCGCGTCATGCGGCGGGAAACCCAGCTCGTCCAGACTCTTGACCGCGTTGTCCGGGTCGAAGATCCGCATCACCATCTTCTCGCCGAAGGCCGTGGGCAGGGTGGAGATGCGCATCTCCACCTCGTCGCCGCCCGGGTTGCGCGTCTTGATGCGGCCGTCCTGCGGGCGCCGCTTCTCGATCACGTCCATGCGGCCCAGCAGCTTGATGCGCGCCGTCATGGCATTGAGGACGCCCATGGGCATCTGGTAGACCGGGTGCAGCACGCCGTCGATGCGGAAGCGGATCACGCCCTGCTCGCGCCGCGGCTCCAGATGGATGTCGCTGGCGCGCTGGTCGAAGGCGTATTGCCAGAGCCAGTCCACCACCTGCACCACGCTCTGGTCGTTGGCGTCGAGCTGCTTGTTGCTCTTGCCCAGCTCCACCAGCTGCTCGAAGCTCGCGCCGCCCGAATTGCCGCCGGCCTTGACCGCCGCGCGCACCGACTTGGCCAGGGCGAAGAACTCGGCCGTGTAGCGCTGGATCTCGCCCGGGCTGGCAATCACGCGGCGCACGCCGCGCCGCGTCTGACGCTCGACCTCGGCCACCCAGTCGGTGATGTAGGGTTCGGCGGTGGCGATCACCACCTCGCCGGGGCTGACCTGCACCGGCAACACGCGATGCCGCTCGGCATAGGCCGCGCTCATCACGTCGGCCACCTTGCCCACATCCACCTTGAGCGGATCGATGCGCAGGTAGTCCAGGCCGACGCGACCGGCCAGCCATTGCGCCAGCAGCTCCACGTCCAGCGCCTTGTGGTCGCTGGCGCGACGCATGGAAACACTGGCCAGGCGCAGCAGCGGGTGCTGGGCGCTCTCGGCCTGGGCACAACGGGCGATGGTGCGCTGGGCCTCCTCCTCGCTGATCACGCCGTCGGCCTGCATCCACTCGACCAGCAGGCGCCAGGTTAGGGGCCCCAGGTGCTCGGACTTGGACAGGCTGCGGGATTTCAGCGGGGCGCTCATGGCATCACTCTTCGTGGACGGGCTTGAAGCCGCGCAGCCACTTGGGCGCGGGCAGACCCCAGCGAGTCTGGATGATTTCCGCACGCTCGGCAAGCACGGCACGCGCGGGACGCGAGGGGTTGCGCTGCGCCAGCACCACGGTGTTGCCTTCGCGCGTCGCCTTGAAGGCCCAGACCGCCTCGCGGCCGAAGGCGGCAGCGATCCGGTCCACGCTGCGCACGAAGCTGGACGAGCGGCCGAAGAGATTGACCGTCATGCAGCCGTCTTCGGTGAGCAGGCGGCGGCAGTCGGCATAGAACGCGGGGCTGTCAAGCACGGGCGCGGCGGCCTCGCGGTCGTACAGGTCCACCTGCAGCGCGTCCACCGCGCCCAGCCAGTGCGGCCGGCGGATCTCCTCGGCGGCATCGGCCAGGATCACCTGCATCCTCGCCGTGTCCGCCGGCAGCTTGAACCAGCCACGGCAGGCGTGCAGCACGCCCGGGTTCAGCTCGATGGCCGTGGCCTTCATGCGCAGCACCTTGGCGCAGAACTTGGTCAGCGAGCCCGCCCCCAGGCCCAGCTGCAGGGCCTGGCGTTTTGTCACCGTGTCGGGCTCCACGAAGAGCAGCCAGGCCATCATGCGCTGGATGTACTCGTGCACCAGTTTCGTCGGATCGCGGGTGTCCATGGAGCCCTGGATCCAGATCGAATCGAGGTGCAGGTGACGGATGGGGCCCTCGTCGGAGAACTGGACTTCGGGCAGGGGCAGCGGTCGTTTGCTCAAGATCCGCCGATTATCCCCGCCTGCACCGCCGCCTCGCGCCAGGCTGCGAGCTTGCGCTCGAAGCGCCAACTGGCGTTGGCCGGGCTCGTGGACGGCAGTTGCACCAGCGGGAAGTGCTCCACATCCAGAGCAGCCCGCACAGACTTGGCATGCCGGAAGCTCTCGCCGCCGTTGTGCGCAATCAGCCGCAAGTGAGGACAGCGTGCCCGCAAGGCCGCGAAGTCGTTGACCACCGGATTGCGGATCGCACTGTCGAGGCTGCCCTCGCGCTCGCAGCTGGCGTAGACGTCCCAGATGCCCAGGCCGTGGTCCAGCACCCAGGCGCAACGGTCGGCGTAGTGCGCGCGCGACGGCAGGGGATCGTCCGGCCACAGGGCCTGCAGGATGCGCCAGAACTGGTTCTGCGGATGGCCGTAATACTGCTGCGCCTGCAGCGAGGCCACGCCGGGAAAGCTGCCCAGCACCAGCAGGCGCGTCCCTTTGCCCAAGACGGGCGGCAGACCCTGCAGGCGTGCCGTCTTCATGCCGCAACGCAGCGCGGCAGGGCGGCCTGCAGGTTGGCCCGCGTCTGCGCCTGCAGCTGCGCCAGCGCCACCCCCCGCAACTCCGCCAGCACCTGCGCGATCCGCGGCAGTTCGCCCGGCTCGTTGCGGCCCTGCGGCACGCCGCGTGCGCGCGCTTCGGCCGGGGTGTACAACCAGTGCGGCGGCATGTCGGGCGCATCGGTCTCCAGCACGATGGCGCCGAGCGGCAGCTCGGTGGCCAGCTTGCGCAGCTTGCTGGCGCGCTCGTAGGTCAACGCGCCGCCGAAACCGAGCCTGAACCCCAGGTCGATGAAGGCCTGCGCCTGCTGCAGGCTGCCGTTGAAGGCATGGGCGATGCCGCGCCAGCGGTACCCGTCCGCGCCCACCCCGGGCGCCCCCTCCTTCGCCACGGCGCGCAGCCCCTGGAGCAGCCTGTCGGCCGAGCGCCGCACATGCAGGATGACGGGCAGGCCATGCTGGCGCGCGATCTGGAGCTGCGCCCTATAGAAATGTTCCTGCCGCGCCCGCAGCGGCGGCTCGCACAGCGCGGGCACGAAGTAGTCCAGCCCGATCTCGCCCACGGCCACCAGGCGCGGGTCATCCCGGTGCTGCGCCAGGGCCGCGTCCAGCCGGGCCAGGTCTTCGTCGCTCGCCTCTTTCACGTACAGGGGATGGATGCCCAGGGCATAGCTGTCGCCGAACTGGTGGGCCAGTGCTCGCACACGTTCGAAATCGCGCACCTGCACGGCCGGCAGCACGCAATGCTGCACCCCTCGTGCGCGGGCACGTTCCCGCACGGCGGCCACGTCGGCCGCGAACTCCGGGGCGTCCAGGTGGCAGTGGGTGTCGATCCATCCGGTCAGGCTCATGCAGCGGATGATGCCGCAAAGCCCCGCCACCCCGGGCCGCTGCGCATGCAAAAAACGGCCAGCCGTGCTACCGTTGCTGCAACGCCGCCGCGTCGGTGGCCCACCCTCGGGGGTACGCATGCGCCAGCCTGCCCTGTACAGCCGTTCGCCGCGTGGCCCCGCCGCCGCGCCGGATGCGCGTGTGCCTGAAAGCGGCACACCGCCCTCTGCGCCCTCCCGCCTGGCCTGGCGGGCACGCCTGCCGCGCTGGAAGGAGCGCCACTGGCGCTGGCTGACCCTGGCCGCCGTGCTGGTCCTGCTGGCGCAGAGTCTGTGGCCGGCCGGCCCGCAGCGCCAGCTGACCCAGAAGGACATCGATGCGGCCGTGCTCAAGACCCTGGAGACGGCCGTGCTGCCCTCGCCCGCCGCGCGCGCGGCGGCCATCGTGGCGCCCGCGGTGGTGCGCGTGAACGGCTTCGTCACCGACAAGGACGGCGAGGAGCAGGAGCACGGGCTGGGCACGGGCGTGGTCATCGTGGACTCGGGCGTCATCCTCACCAACCTGCATGTGGTCTCCGGCGCCAGCCGGGTCGAAGTCACCTTTCACGACGGCACGCGCTCGCCCGCGGTCATGACGGGCGGCCAGGTCCATAACGATCTGGCCGTGCTGCAGGCCCAGAAGCTGCCGGACGACCTGCAGGCCGCCACCCTGCGCTCCACGGCCAACCTGCAGCCAGGCGACGGCGTCGTGGCCGTGGGCTTTCCCTTCGGCATCGGGCCCTCGGTTTCCAGCGGCGTGGTCTCGGGGCTCAAGCGCAGCTTCCGCTCACCCGAGGGCAAGCAGCAGATCGGCAACCTGATCCAGTTCGACGCCGCGGCCAACCCGGGCAACTCGGGCGGCCCCCTGGTCACCCTGGACGGCGAGGTGGTGGGCATCGTCACCGCCATCCTCAACCCCAACGAACAGCGCACCTTCATCGGCATCGGCTTTGCCGTGCCCATCGAGAACGCGGCCTCGGCCGTGGGCATGCACCCCTTCTGAAAGGAAACCCCATGAGCGACACACTGCGCCCCGCCGCCGACACGGCCCGCCTGATGGAGCAGATCCTCTACGAGGTCAAGCGTGTGGTCGTCGGCCAGGACCGCTTTCTGGAGCGCGTCATGGTCGCCCTGCTGGCCCAGGGCCACCTCCTGGTCGAAGGCGTGCCCGGGCTGGCCAAGACGCTGACCGTCAAGACCCTGGCCCAGGTGGTGCAGGGGCAGTTCCGCCGCATCCAGTTCACGCCCGACCTCGTGCCCGCCGACCTCGTCGGTACACGTCTGTACAACCAGAAGAGCGGGGAGTTCAGTACGGCGCTGGGCCCGGTCTTCGCCAACCTGCTGCTGGCCGATGAGATCAACCG
>JAYNNS010000106.1:7301-8731 GCA_038112835.1 Curvibacter sp.
CCACCAGCCACCGCGTGCCCGAGCCCTTCGTGGTCATGGCCACGCAGAACCCGATCGAGACCGAGGGTACCTATCCCCTGCCCGAGGCCCAGGTGGACCGCTTCATGTTCAAGGTGCTGGTGGACTACCCCAGCGAGGAAGAGGAGTTCGTCATCGTGCAGCGCGTCACGGGTGCGGCCCAGCAGGTGGCTGCCGTGGCCACCACGGACCAGCTCGCCGGCCTGCAGCAGCTCTGCCGCGAGGTCTATGTGGACCCGGCCCTGGTGCAGTACGCCGTCAAGCTGGTGGCGACCACACGTGAGCCGGCACGCGCCGGCCTCAAGGACACGGCTCGTCTGCTGAGCTACGGCGCCAGCCCGCGCGCCACCATCAGCCTGATCGAGGGCGCGCGCGCCCTGGCCCTGCTGCGCGGGCGCAACTACGCCCTGCCCGAGGACGTGGGCGACCTGGTGCACGACGTGCTGCGCCATCGTCTGGTGCTGTCCTACGAGGCCCTGTCTGAAGGCCTGGGCGTCGACCTGTTGATCGACCGCTTCATGGCCCATGTCCCGCTACCGGCCAAGGTGCTCGAGCACGAACCGAAAGCCGCATGAAATGAAACACCCCCAGGCTCCGCTCCCTTCGTTCGCTGCGCCACCCCCCTCACGGGTGCAACGCCAGTGGCTTAGGCATTGCCGGGCCACGGCGTTCTGCGGTTTCGACGGTGGCGTACGAAACACTTGGACGGTCAGCAGGACCCATGGATAAGCAGCAGACTCCCCCTCGCGCAAGCGCCGAGCAGGCCCTGCGCCGGCTCGAGTGGACGGTGCTGCGCCGGCTCGACGGCCTGCTGCAGGGCGACTACCGCACGCTGATGCGCGGCGCCGGCCTGGACCTGGCCGATCTGCGCGAATACCAGCTGCACGACGACGTGCGCCACATCGACTGGAACGTCACCGCCCGCCTGCAGGTGCCGCACGTGCGCGTCTACACCGAAGACCGGGAGATGAGCGCCTGGTTCCTGCTCGACCTCAGCCCCTCGGTGGATTTCGGTTCGGGCATGCGCAGCAAGCGCGAACAGCTGGCCGACTTCGTGGCCGTGCTCGCGCGCCTGCTCACGCGCCACGGCAATCGCGTGGGGGCCGTGCTCTACAACGGCGGCGTGCAGGCCGTGCTGCCACCGGGCAGCGGGCGCCGCCATGTCCTGCAGCTACTGCAGCGCCTGCAGGACGCCCCGGCCGACACCGACGCCCCCCCCGGCCTCACGCGCCTGCAGGACCTGCTCGACAGCGCGGCCGCGCTGCTGAAACGCCGCACCACGGTCTTCGTGCTGTCCGACTTCATCAGCGAGGACGGCTGGGAACAGCCGCTCGCACGCCTGGCGCTGCGCCACGAGGTGGTGGCCGTACGCCTGTACGATCCGCTGGAGCAGGAACTGCCCGACCTGGGCC
>JAYNNS010000107.1:0-8704 GCA_038112835.1 Curvibacter sp.
GCCTATATGTACCTGGGCGACCTGGTGGAGTTCGGCTCCACCGAGCAGAGGTTCTTCAAGCCCACACGCAAAGAGACGGAAGACTACATCACCGGCCGCTTCGGTTGAGCCAGAGGAGGAAACGACATGCCTGATAAACATCTCTCCACCCAGTTCGACAGCGAACTGAGCAGTGTCTCCAGCCGCGTGATGGAAATGGGCGGTCTGGTCGAGGCCCAGGTCCAGCAGGCCGTGCAGGCCCTGGGCCAGTTCAACGCCGAGGCCGCACGCCAGGTCATCGCGCTGGAAAAGCGCGTCAACGACATGGACGTGGAGCTCGATCACGAGATCGCCTCCATCATCGGCCGGCGCCAGCCGACCGCGCGCGACCTGCGCCTGCTGATGGCCGTGGCCAAGGCCGTGGCCAACCTGGAGCGCGCCGGCGACGAAGCCGAGAAGATGGCGCGCATGGTGCTGTCCATCATCCAGAGCGGTGCGCCGCGCACGCTGCCGGCCTCCGAGCTGCGTACCGCGGCCGATCTGGCCGCCGGCCAGCTGCGCAAGGCGCTGGACGCCTTCGCCCGCCTGGATGTGGTGACGGCCGTGGCCATCCTGCGCGAGGACGACCTGATCGACCGCGAGTTCGACAGCTTCGTGCGCGTGCTGATCACCTACATGATGGAAGACGCGCGGACCATCTCCAGCAGCCTGGACCTGCTCTTCCTGGCCAAGGCGATCGAGCGCGTGGGCGACCATGCCAAGAACATCGCCGAGCTGATCATCTACATCGTCAAGGGCGCTGACATCCGCCACGCTTCGATCGAAGAAATCGAAGCGCTCCTCAAATGAAGCAGCCGTCCGTGCTGGTGGTCGAGGACGAACCGGCGATCGCCGAGCTGATCGCCGTCAACCTGCGGCACAACGGCTTCCGACCCACGCTGGCCATGGACGGCGACAGCGCGCAGCGCGAGATCGACGCCATGCTGCCCGACCTGGTGCTGCTCGACTGGATGCTGCCCGGCGCCAGCGGCCTGAGCCTGGCGCGGCGCTGGCGCAGCGATCCCCGCACCAAGGCTGTGCCCATCATCATGCTGACCGCGCGCGGCGACGAGGCCGACCGCGTGGCGGGCCTGGATGCCGGGGCCGACGACTACATGGCCAAGCCTTTCTCCACCAAGGAGATGCTGGCGCGCATCCGCGCCGTGCTGCGCCGGCGTGCGCCCGAGCAGGGCACGGTCACGCTGGAGATCGGCGGCCTGCGCCTGGACACGGCCACGCACCGCGTGAGCTATGGCGAGCAGCCCCTCAAGCTCGGCCCCACCGAGTTCAAGCTGCTGCAGTACCTGATGAGTCATGCCGAGCGCGTGCACAGCCGCGGCCAGCTGCTCGACAAGGTCTGGGGCGACCATGTCTTCATCGAGGAGCGCACGGTGGATGTGCACATCAAGCGCCTGCGCGAGGCCCTGGGGGACGCGGCAGCCATGGTGGAGACGGTGCGCGGCGCCGGCTACCGTCTCTCGGCTCAGGCCCTGAGCACGGCCACCCCGGCGCGCGGCTGAACCCCGCCCTGAACGGGCCTGCTGAACCATGTTCTTGCGCCTCCTGTCTCTTCTGCTGATCCAGGGGCTGGGCGCCGTGCTGGGCATCTGGCTGGCGCCCGACCATCTGCAAATCCGCGGCGTGCTGGCCGGCATGCTGGCGGCGGGCACCGTCTGGGTGTTGTGGGACTTCACGCGCGGCCTGCGCGTGCTGCAGTGGCTGCGCGGCGACGATCTGTCGGAGGCGCCGCTCAAGCTCGGGCTCTGGGGCGCCGTGGCCGAGCGTGTGCGCCGCGCAGCCCGCGTGCGCGAGCAGGCCACGCGCGAGAGCGAGCGGCGCCTGCAGGACTTCCTGGCCGCCCTGCAGGCCTCGCCCAATGGCGTGGTGCTGCTCGACGCCCAGGGACGCATCGAGTGGTTCAACCAGACCGCGGCCACGCATTTCGGCCTGGATCCGGCACGCGACCAGCTGCAGCATCTGGTGAACCTGGTGCGCGATCCTGGTTTCACCGCCTATGTGGCCGCCGGTGACTACCACGGCCATGTGATCATGCCCGGGCGCGGCCACAGCAGTTCGCGTCCCATGCGCCTGTCCGTGCAGCTGCACGACTACGGCCAGGGCCGGCGCCTGCTGCTCTCGCGCGACATCACCATGTTCGAGCAGGCCGAGGCCATGCGGCGCGATTTCGTGGCCAATGTCTCGCACGAGATCCGCACGCCGCTGACCGTGCTCTCGGGCTTTGTCGAGACGCTGCAGACCCTGCCGCTGGACGAGGCCGAGCGCGCCCGCTACCTGGACCTCATGGCCCAGCAGGCCGGGCGCATGCAGTCGCTGGTCAGCGACCTGCTGACCCTCTCGCGCCTGGAAGGCAGCCCCTTGCCCGGCGCGGGCGAGTGGACCCCGATGGCCGGCCTCATGGGACAGCTGCAGCAGGAGGCGCAGTCGCTCTCGGCCGTGCTCAATCCCCCGATGACGGGCCCCGCGCAGCAGCTGGACTTCGAGCCCGCACCGGCCTGCGAGCTGGCGGGGACGCCGGGCGAGCTGCACAGCGCGCTCTCCAATCTTGTGAGCAATGCCGTGCGCTACACCCCGGCGGGTGGCACGGTGCGTTGCGGCTGGCTGCTGCACGAGGATGGCCGGGGCGAGTTCTGGGTGCAGGACAGCGGGCCGGGCATCGCGCCCGAGCACATTCCGCGCCTGACCGAGCGTTTCTACCGCGTGGACCGCAGCCGTTCGCGCGACACCGGTGGCACCGGCCTGGGCCTGGCCATCGTCAAGCACGTGGTGCAGCGCCACGGCGCCGAGCTCAGGATCGACAGCACGCCGGGCAGGGGTTCGCGTTTTGCCATCGTGTTTCCGGCCAGCCGCGTGCGGCGCGTGTCGCAGCCGGCGGCGCTGGCTGCGGCCTGAGGCTCAGGGCCGCGTTTCGCGTTTCATCACCTGCCAGATCATCCCCCAGAAGGTCAGGGCGGCGAGCGCCAGCGCGGCCGAGCCCGCCATCCAGAAGGCCGCCGGCGTCTGCAGCGCCGGCCAGGGGCCGAGGCCCCGGTAGGCCAGCAGATAGCCGCCATACAGGCCCAGGCCCCAGAGCAGCACGCCGTAGATCACGAAGGGCGCCAGCGTGATGCGCCAGCAGCGCAGCACGAAGACGCCCAGGGCCTGCAAGCCGTCGAAGAGGTGGTACGCGGCCACCCAGAGCAGCAGGGGCACGGCCTGGGCCACGACCTCGGCACTGCTCGCGTAGACGCCAGCCCGGGGCGCGCGCACCAGCACCAGGGTCAGGGCCAGCTGTACGGCGCTGCCGGCCACCCGGCCGAAGCCCACGCCCACGGCGTGGCGGGCCCGCGCCGGCTGGCCCGCGCCCAGCCAGTAGCTGGTGCGGGCGCTGCTGGCGATGCCGATGGCCAGCGGCACCATGTAGAGGACGGCGGCCAGGTTGGCCGCGATCTGGTGCGCGGCCGCGGCCGTGGTGCCCAGGCGCGCGATGAAGAGCGCCATGAGCGTGAAGGAGGTGACCTCGACCAGGATGCTCAGGCCGCTGGGCACACCCAGGCGCAGCAGCGGACCCAGCACCTTGCCATCGGGCCGGCCCGGCCATTGCCAGAGCCGGTAGGTCGCGTACAGCGGACGTGTGCGCAGCAGCCACAGTGCCAGCCCCAGCATGGCCAGGTGCACGAGCAGCGTGGCCCAGGCGCAGCCGGGCGCGCCCAGCGCGGGCAGGCCCGCGCCGCCGAAGGTGAACCAGATCGAGAGCGGCACCTTGAGCGCGAGCGAGCCCAGTTGCAGCCAGGTCACGAGCTGCGGATGCCCCAGGCTCTGGTTGAGCGTGCTGTAGAGGCGAAAGGCCAGGGCCGCGGGCAGGGCCAGCGCCAGCACGCCCAGATAGGCGCGGACTTCGCCGCGCAGGGTCTCGGGCACATCGGCCCAGGCCAGCAGGGGCTCGGGGTTGAGCAGGATGGCCATGCCCACGAGCACGAGGCCGGCCCAGAGGTAGAGCGACTGGCGGAAGGCATGGCCCAGGCGCTCGGGCTGGCGCGCGCCGTGCAGTTCGGACCAGGCCGGCAGCAGGGCCTGCAGCACGCCCATGAGGGCCACGTAGACGCTCATGTAGAGCGCCGAACCCACCGAGAGCGCCGCCAGCGAGGCCTCGGCGTAGCGGCCGGCGACGATGGTGTCGGTCACGCCGTAGGCCATGGTGGCCAGCTGCCCGGCCAGCACGGTGCCGGCGTGGCGCGTGATGGTGCGGAACTCGGCCACGGGCTAGCGGGCGGCGGCGGGCTCGATGCGGCGGAACAGCACCAGGCCTTCATCGCCCGGGCGCGGGTGCTCCAGGCTGGCCCGACGCTCCCACACGCTCGCGCTCATGATCTCGGGCGTCTGGCGCTGGGTCTCGTGGTCGATCACGGCCCAGTCGCAGCGCGTGCTGTCGGTCAGTGGCTCCAGCGCCAGCGTGGTGTGCATCTGCAGGCCGGCGAGCTGGCCACGCGAGAGGCCGAACCAGGCCAGGCAGGTCGAGGGCTGGACCGTGTCGGCCACGCGCTCGACCAGCGGCGCGTAGCTGCGCGCGTGGTTGATGGCCGGCATCCACAGCGTGGTCAGCAGCAGCCAGCACAGGGCCGCGCCGCCGGCGGGCAGCACCATGCTTTTCCAGAGCGCCGCGCGGTGCCGGCCGATGCGCCATTTCACGAGCCAGCCCCAGGCCAGTGTGGCCAGCGTCGCAAACACGAAGGGCAGGATGATGAAGCGCGGCTCGAAGGTCGGCAGCAGCTTGGCGACGTTGGCCGCGGGCTGCGGCGGCGTGCCGGTGAGCATGGCGATCCAGACCACCCAGATCACCAGCGCGCAGGTGGTGAAGAAGAGCAGGGTGAACCAGTCGATCAGGGCCGAGACGCTGCGGTTCATGGTGGCCAGGGCGAAGGCCGCCAGGGTGGCCAGGGCCGGCAGGGCCAGCAGCAGGGCGCGGTCGCTGGCCGGGGTGATGAGGGCGGCGCCCGTCGTGACCAGTGCGTACCACAGCGGCAGCGAGAGGTGGCGGCTGGGCCAGTGGCCGAAGAGCTGGCGGCGCCAGCGCCACAGCGTCCACAGCACCAGGGGCCAGAGCGGCCAGGTGAACCAGAGCAGCAGGCGCGCCAGGCTGCGCAGATCGGCGCGGCTGTCGGGCAGCTCGATGCGCCAGCGCCAGAGGTCGAGGGCCGTGGCGAGCAGGGCGAGGAGGGCCGTGAGCGCGATCAGGCGCCAGAAGCCGCGGCGGTGCCGGCCGGGCTCCTCGCGTGCCTGCGTCCGGTCCAGCGCATGGGCCAGCAGGCCGCCGAGCGCGAGCAGCAGGGCCAGCGAGGGACCGCCCGAGAGCGTGAGCCCGGTGAGCCCGGCCAGGGCGGCCAGCGCCGGCGTCCAGCGCCGGTAGGGCAGGGCGGCAAAGCCGTAGAAGCTCAGGGCGACGAAGCAGAGCTGGGCGACGGCCGGGGTGGTCTCGTGCGAGAGCTGGGCCAGGCCCAGGCTGGCGATGAAGGCCAGCAGGCCGCCGTCGGCCATGGCGCGCGCGTAGTCCCTGGGCTGGGCCTCGCCCCCGAAGGCAAAGGCCACGGGCTGGGCCAGCGGGCTGCGCGCGAGGTAGTAGATGCCGTACCAGACGGCGAGCAGCGCCAGGCCGAGCAGGGCGATGAAGGGCAGGCGGGCGGCAAAGCCAGGGTAGATCCAGCCGGGTGCGAGCTGCAGGGCCCAGGCGCCGAGCCAGTAGGGCAGCAGGCCGTCCACGTCGGGCGGCATGCCGCCCAGGGTCGGGGCCAGCCAGTCGGTGCGGCCGGCGGCGAGTTCGGCCATGTAGCCATAGGCCGTGATGTCGGCGCTGCGCCAGGGCGTGCGGCCGATGAAGCCGGGCAGCACATAGGCCAGGGCAAAGAGCCAAAGCGCCAGGCGCGGCAGGCGGCGCACGGCGCCCTGGGGGACGATGGCGGGACTGGGCTGGTTCACGCGGGGGATGATGCCGGAAAAAACAAAGGGCAGCGCGGCGTGCCGGGCTGCCCTGTGCCGAGTACGGCCGCCAGATTACTTGGCAGCGGTCTTGCCGTAGCGGTTGCGGAACTTCTCGACGCGGCCGCCCATGTTGTCCACGGACTTCTGGGTGCCGGTGTAGAAGGGGTGCGATTCACTCGTGGTATCCAGCTTGATCCACGGCAGTTCGCGGCCGTCTTCCATCTTGATCATTTCCTTGGCGCTGGCGCAGGAACGGGTGACGAACTTGAAACCGTTGGACATGTCCTGGAAGCACACGTCGCGGTAGTTCGGGTGAATGCCTTCTTTCATGATTTCTTCCTCATCTGCGGGAGCCGGGCCAGACCATCCAACCTACTTTCCGCGAAAACAGCGGATTATACAGATAAATCAACAGCTTGCGAGCGCTTTTCGGCATAGGCCGCGCGCAGCGCCGGCCTGTTCGCGGGCACCCGCAGAACCGGCTTTGCCGGGCTGCTGGGTGCGCCCCCCCCTGCAAGGGGGGGCGTAGCGCCTGAAGGGCGCGCAGCCTGGGGATGTTCAACCTCCGCGCCGCATCATGTCGAAGAACTCGTTGTTGTTCTTGGTGGCACGCATCTGCTTGAGCACCATCTCCATGGCCTCGATCTCGTCCATGTTGTAGAGGAACTGGCGCAGGATGCGGGTCTTCTGCAGGATTTCCGGCTGCAGCAGCAGTTCCTCGCGGCGCGTGCCGCTGCGGCTGAGCTGGATGGAGGGGAAGACGCGCTTTTCGTAGAGGCGGCGGTCGAGGTGGATTTCGGAGTTGCCGGTGCCCTTGAACTCCTCGAAGATCACTTCGTCCATGCGGCTGCCGGTGTCGACCAGGGCGGTGGCGATGATGGTCAGCGAGCCGCCTTCCTCCACATTGCGCGCCGCGCCCAGGAAGCGCTTGGGGCGCTGCAGGGCGTTGGCGTCCACGCCGCCGGTCAGCACCTTGCCGGAGGAGGGCACGACGTTGTTGTAGGCGCGGGCCAGGCGGGTGATGGAGTCGAGCAGGATCACCACGTCCTTCTTGAGCTCGACCAGGCGCTTGGCGCGCTCGATCACCATCTCGGCCACGTGCACGTGGCGCGCGGCGGGTTCGTCGAAGGTGGAGGCGATGACTTCGCCCTTGACGGTGCGCTGCATCTCGGTCACTTCCTCGGGGCGCTCGTCCACCAGCAGCACCATCATGTGGCTGTCGGGGTAGTTGGCCGCGATGGCGTGGGCGATGTGCTGCATCATCACGGTCTTGCCGCTCTTGGGCGGCGCCACCAGCAGGGCGCGCTGGCCCTTGCCGATGGGGGCGATGATGTCGATGATGCGGCCGGTGATGTTCTCGTCGCTCTTGAGGCCGTCCTGCTCCAGCTTCATCTGGACCTTGGGGAACAGCGGGGTGAGGTTCTCGAACATCACCTTGTGCTTGTTGCCCTCGGGGGCGCCGCCGTTGACCTTCTCCAGCTTGTTGAGTGCAAAGTAGCGCTCGCCGTCCTTGGGCGTGCGCACCTCGCCCTCGATCATGTCGCCGGTGTGCAGGTTGAAGCGGCGCACCTGGCTGGGGGAGATGTAGATGTCGTCCGTGCTGGCGGTGTAGCTCGAATCGGGGCTGCGCAGGAAGCCGAAGCCGTCGGGCAGGATCTCGAGCACGCCATCGGCGAAGACCTGTTCACCGGTCTTGGCGCGCTTCTTGATGATGGCGAACATCAGCTCCTGCTTGCGCATGCGGCCGGTGTTCTCGATCTCGAGCGCCTCGGCCTGCTGCAGCAGCTCGGAGACGTGCAGGGCCTTGAGTTCGTTTAAGTGCATGGATGAAGCCCCTGGGGGGAGTCGTGACTAGCGGGGGGAGGTGGGGGACGGGTCGGCGCGGGGCCGGCCTGCCGGGAACTCGAACCGGCTCCGTACAGGGAACCGGCGATCGGGTCTGATTATGACAGGAAAAAAGGCCGCCGCCCAGCAGGGGATGGCGGCCTTGGCAGGCTGGGGTGGTGCAGGCTCAGGCCAGCTGCTGATCGATGAAGGCCGTCAGCTGGGCCTTGCTCATCGCGCCCACCTTGGTGGCGGCGAGCTGGCCGCCCTTGAACAGCATGAGCGTGGGGATGCCACGGATGCCGAACTTGGCGGGGATGTCGCGGTTCTCGTCCACGTTCATCTTGGCCACCTGCAGCTTGCCCTGATAGGTGCTGGCCACTTCGTCGAGCACGGGGGCGATCATCTTGCACGGGCCGCACCATTCGGCCCAGTAGTCGACCAGCACGGGCTGCTGGGCCTTCAGGACATCGGATTCGAAAGAGGCGTCGGAAACATGCTTGATGAGGTCGCTGGCCATCGCGGGCTCCTTTGTGTCTAGGCGTTGCGGCTACAGTTGCGGCATTGTGACAGAAACCATGGATCAGCGTTGGCAACAGTGGCTTCCTGGCATCGTGGACGCCATGCGCTCGCGCGGGGCCCATGCGGCCCGCACCGTGGTCCTGCTGCCCTATGCCCAGCTCATGCCGCAAGCCGCGCGGGCCTGGGCCCGCCAGCATCCCACAGGCTTCGCGCCGCGTTTCGAGACCACGCAGAACTGGTGCCGCAGCCTGGGCGCGCACAGCCCCGCGCCTACCGACTACTGCGCTGACGCTGCACTCGATCTGCTCACCGCGCGCGCCCTGCTGGAGCAGGCCGGCTTGCGCGAGCGCGCCGAGCTGGCCACGCC
>JAYNNS010000108.1:0-1140 GCA_038112835.1 Curvibacter sp.
GGGTTTACACCGATCTTGTAATTACTCATAATTACATAAAATTATGTGCGCAGGTGATGCCCACCGATTCCCGGCTGGCACACCGCCCACCCGCCGAGGCCAGCACCATGCGTGTCGTCCACAACTCGCTGCACGAACAGGTCGCCGACACGCTGCGGCAGGAGATCTTTGGCGGCACGCTGGCGCCCGGCAGCTTCATCGACGAAGTGGCGCTGTGCGAGCGGCTGGAGATCTCGCGCACTCCCCTGCGCGAGGCGCTCAAGGTGCTCACGGCCGAGGGCCTGGTACGGCACGAGCCGCGCCGCGGCTGCTTCGTCGACGAGGTCACCGAACGCGACCTCGACGAAATCTTTCCCGTTATCGCGCTGCTCGAGGGCCGCTGCGCCCACGAGGCTGCGCTGCACGCCAGCGACGCCGACCTGGCCGCGCTGGAAGTGCTGCACGACAGGCTGCAGAAGGCGGCACGCGGCAAGCGCATCGTCGACTACTACGACAGCAACTACGCCATCCACGAGGCCATCATCACCCTGGCCGACAACCGCTGGCTGGCCCAGGTCATCGGGGACCTGCGCAAGATCCTCAAGCTCGCGCGCCTGCAGCAGCTGCACGCCCCGGGCCGCCTGGAGCAGAGCCTGAGCGAGCACATGGCCGTCTTCGCCGCGCTCAAGGCGCGCGACGCCGAAGGCGCCGAGGCCGCCATGCGCACCCATCTGACGCGCCAGCGCGAAGCGCTGCGCGAACTCGCCCGTCAACAGAACCGGAGGTTGGCATGAACGCTACGAGCTGGATCAGTCGTCAGGTCACGCGCCTGTTGCCTGTGGCACGCCAGGGGCTGCTGCCCTCCGGTGTGGGCGGGGTCGCTGCCGTCCGCGCCGGGGCCGCGGCGCCGGCCGAGCCGCCACAGGCCGAGCGGCCCACGCGCGAGCGCCTGGGCGCCAGCCTGCGCCACAAGGCCGAGGCCATGTCGCCGCGCATGCTGCGGCGCACGCTGGACGAGCTCAAGGCCATCATCGATCCGCAGATCAGCGAGGTGGAGGGCGGGCGCCGGGCCCAGGTGCTGATCGAGCGTTACATGCGGGCCACGGTCGAGCGCCGGCGCGACATGTGGCTGCTCATGAGCGAGATGTTCACGGCCGACCC
>JAYNNS010000108.1:1150-6255 GCA_038112835.1 Curvibacter sp.
GCCGACCCCGAGAAGGTCAAGAAGGCCCAGGCCAAGTTCGCCGCCGCCGTGGGAACCCCCGACGAGGCCGCAGCCGAGGTGCAGTACCGCCGCTCCACCGTCTCGCCGCGCCGGCGCCTGCTGCAGCGCTTCAGCGTGCTGCGGGAGGGCATCCGCTTCCTGGTGGACCTGCGGGCCGAGATGCAGCCCTACCTGAAGCAGGACAAGCGCCTGCAGGCCCTGGACGTGGAGATGGAGTACATGTTCTCCACCTGGTTCGATGTGGGCTTCCTGGAGCTGCGGCGCATCAGCTGGGATTCGCCGGCCTCGCTGGTGGAGAAGCTCATCAAGTACGAAGCCGTGCACGACATCCGCAGCTGGGACGATGTGAAGAACCGGCTCGACTCGGACCGCCGCTGCTACGGCTTCTTCCACCCACGCCTGCCCGACGAGCCGCTGATCTTCGTCGAGGTGGCGCTGATCGACCACATGGCCGGCAGCATCACCCCGCTGCTCGATGAAAAGGCCGCGGCGGCCGACCTGGACCGGGCCAGCTGGGCCATCTTCTATTCCATCAGCAATACCCAGGTCGGCCTGCGCGGGGTGAGCTTCGGCGATTCGCTGATCAAGCGCGTGGTGGAGACCCTGAGCGCCGAATTTCCGCGCCTGCGGCATTTCTCCACGCTGTCCCCGATCCCGGGCCTGCGCAAGTGGCTGGGCCAGAACGCGGCCCGCATGCTGGAGCTCACGCCCGAGAAGGAGCGGGCCGAGCTCGGCCGCGCGGCCGGTTTCGAGCCGCCCACCGCGGCCCATGTGCTGCAGGCCCTGGAGCATGTGGCCTCGCTCGACGAGCGTTCGCCGCTGCGGCGCTGGCTGCTGCATTGCGCGGCCCAGTACCTGGGGCGCGAGCTCGTCGAAGGCAAGCCCGTGGACCCGGTGGCGCGTTTCCACCTGGGCAATGGCGCGCGCGTCGAGCGCCTCAACTGGCTGGGCGACCCCTCGGCCAAGGGAATCCAGCAGTCCTATGGGCTGATGGTGAACTACCTGTACGATCTCAAGCGTCTGGATCGCAACCGGGCCCAGCTCGCCGAGGGCAAAATAGCCACGGCGGGTGCTGTCGAGGAACTGCTGTTCTGAGCACGGCCGTTCCTGCCTAGCCATTTCAACACGAGGAGACCTCTATGAACGACAAGATCAACACCACCGGCCTGAACCGGCGCAGCGTGCTGCGCCTGGCTGCCGCCGGCCTAGCCGCAGGCCCGCTGCTGGGCCAGGCCCAGTCCGGCTGGCCGACCAAGCCCGTCACGCTGATCGTGCCTTTTCCCGCCGGCGG
Organism: Curvibacter sp.; assembly: GCA_038112835.1. Taxonomy (GTDB): domain Bacteria; phylum Pseudomonadota; class Gammaproteobacteria; order Burkholderiales; family Burkholderiaceae_C; genus Hylemonella. The sequence goes on from JAYNNS010000108.1 coordinate 2,463, forward strand.
TGGCACCGATGCCTTTGCGCGTCCCCTGTCGGCCTCCTTTTCCAAGCTGACCGGCAAGCAGCTCATCATCGACAACCGCGGCGGCGCTGGTGGCACCCTGGGTGCCAGCCTGGCGGCCAAGGCCCAGCCGGATGGCTACACCCTCTTCATGGGCGCCGTGCACCACACCATCGCGCCCTCGATGTATCCCAAGCTGGACTACGACATCGAGAAGGATTTCGTGCCCCTGGCACTGGTGGCCACCGTGCCCCAGGTGCTGGTCGTCAATCCGCGCAAGGTCACCCAGGGCGACTTCAAGTCCTTCCTGGATTACGTACGCCAGAACCCGGCGCGCCTGAACTACGGCTCCGCGGGCAGCGGTACCTCGCACCACCTGGCGGGCGAGCTCTTCAAGCAGCAGACCAAGACCTTCATCACCCACATTCCCTACCGCGGCGCCGGCCCGGCCCTCCAGGACCTGATCGCCGGCAACGTGGACATGATGTTCGACGGCCTGGGCTCCTCGGCCGGGCACATCAAGGGCGGCCGCATCAAGGCCCTGATGGTGGCGGGCACCAAGCGCAATCCGGCCTTCCCCGACGTGCCCTGCGCGGCCGAGCTCGGCCTGCCCGAGTACACGGTGCAGACTTGGTACGGCATCTGGGCTCCCAAGGGCACGCCGGCCGATGTCGCGGCCGCCGCCGTGGCCGAGATCCGCAAGGCCGGCGCCACGCCCGAGGCCAAGGCCGTCTGGGCCAACCAGGGGGCCGAGTTCAGCGACATGAACCCGCAGCAGTTCGGCCAGTTCGTGAACGCCGAGGTCAAGCGCTGGACCCAGGTGGTCAAGCTCTCGGGCGCCAAGCTCGACTGAGCGGCTGCAAGGCAGGCATGAGGCACGCAGCCCCGGTATGAGCGGCAGCATCCAGTGCGAGCGCCAGGGCGTCATGGCCTGCGTGACGCTGAGTCATCCGGGCAAGTTCAACGCCATGTCGCGTGCGATGTGGCGCGAGCTGCGTGCCGTCTTCACCGCCCTGCAGGCCGACGCCTCCCTGCGCTGCATCGTGCTGCGCGGGGAGGGCGGCCATTTCTGTGCCGGCGGTGACATTTCCGAGTACGAGAGCTTCCGCTTCAGCGAGGCCGGCCTGCGCGAATTCCATGAGCAGGAGGTCTGGGGCGGTCTGCAGGCCGTGCTCGCTTGCGATGTGCCCGTGGTGGCCGGCATCGAGGGCAACTGCATGGGCGCGGGCGTGGAGATCGCCTGCTGCTGCGACATCCGCATCGCCACCGACTCGGCCCGCTTCGGCGCCCCGATCGGCCGTCTCGGGTTCCCGATGGCGCCGCGCGAGGCCGCGCTGGTGCTGCGCGAGGCCGGTGCCGCCACCGCGCGCGAGATGCTGCTGGAGGCAGCCGTGCTCGGCGCCGCGCAGATGCAGTCGCGCGGTTTTGTGCAGCGTGTGGTGCCTGAGGCCGCGCTCGCATCCGAGATCGAGCAGAGCGTGCAGCGCATCGCCCGGCTGGCGCCGCAGGCCGCACGCTTCAACAAGCAGACCCTGCGGGCTCTGCAGCCCATGGGCGCCGGCATGCCGGCCGCCCTGAAGGACAGCGCCTACGACTATGCCGACAGTGCCGAGCACCGCGAAGGCATCGCCTCCTTCCTGGCCAAGCGGCCAGCCGATTTTTCCTTTTCCCTGTCCTGACCCATCCCTACCACCATGTCATCCGCCCACGAGAACCTCTTCGTCGCCCTGCGCGCCGCGTTTCCCGCCGATCTCGATGCCGTCGCCATCGAGACCGACACCGGCCTGAACTACTCCTGGCGCGATCTGGAGCGCGCCACCGCCATGATGGCCAACCTGCTGGTCTCGCTGGAGCTGCCCGCAGGCTCGCGCATCGCCGTGCAGGTGGAGAAGTCGGTGGAGGCGGTCATGCTGTATCTGGCCACGCTGCGCGCGGGCTATGTCTTCCTGCCGCTCAACACCGCCTACCAGAGCGCCGAGATCGAGTACTTCATCGGCAACGCCGAACCGGCCGTGGTGGTCTGCAGCCCGAAAAATTTCGGCTGGGTCAGCCAGCTGGCCTTCCAGGCCGGCACCCAGCATGTGTTCACGCTGGACGACAACCGCACGGGCACGCTGCTGGAGCGTGCCGCGCATTGTTCCGATCGCCATACGCCGGTAGCGCGCCAGGCCGACGATCTGGCCGCCATCCTCTACACCAGCGGCACCACGGGCCGCAGCAAGGGCGCCATGCTCACGCACGGCAACCTGCTGAGCAACGCGCGCGTGCTGCAGAGCTACTGGGGCTGGCGCCCGGGTGATGTGCTGATCCATGCGCTGCCCATCTTCCACGTGCATGGCCTCTTCGTGGCCCTGCATGGCGCACTGCTCAACGGCAGCAAGATCATCTGGATGGCGAAGTTCGACCCGAAGAAGGTGATCGAGAAGCTGCCCGAGGCCACGGTCTTCATGGGCGTGCCCACGCTCTACGTGCGCATGCTGGCCGAGCCCGCGCTCACGCGCGAGGCGGTGCGCAACATGCGCCTGTTCATCGCCGGCTCGGCACCGCTGCTGCTGGAGACGTTCCAGGCCTGGCAAGAGCGCACCGGCCACACCATCCTGGAGCGCTACGGCATGAGCGAGACCATCATGCTGACCTCCAATCCCTACGATCCCAAGGACGGTGAGCGCCGCGGCGGCACCGTGGGCTTCCCGCTGCCTGGCGTGAGCCTGCGCGTGGCCGACGATGGCGGCCAGCTCCTGCCGGTGGGGGAGATCGGCGGCATCCAGGTCAAGGGGCCCAATGTCTTCAAGGGCTACTGGCGCATGCCCGAGAAGACCAGGGAAGAGTTCACCGCCGACGGCTATTTCAAGACCGGCGACGTGGGCAAGTACGACGAGCGCGGCTACGTGACCATCGTGGGCCGCAGCAAGGACCTGATCATCAGCGGCGGCTACAACGTCTACCCGGCCGAGATCGAGGGCTACATCAACGAGCTCCCCGGCGTGGCCGAGAGCGCGCTGGTGGGCGTGCCGCACCCGGACTTCGGCGAGGTCGGCGTGGCCGTGGTGGTGCGCAAGCCCGGTGCCCAGCTCGACGGCGAGCAGATCATCGCCACGCTCAAGTCCAGGCTGGCCAACTTCAAGATTCCCAAGAAGTGCTACGTGGTCGACGACCTGCCGCGCAACACCATGGGCAAGGTGCAGAAGAACCTGCTGCGGGACCAGCACAAGGCGCTGTTCAGCGCCTGAAGTCTGCGCGGTTCAGTGGAAGCGGAGCCGGAATTGCACACCGGCTTCGCGCGTGCTGTTGCGCGGCTCCACGATCACGGTGGCCGGGACGCCGCCCAGTGACTGGCGTGCCTCGTCCGAGGCGCCAACGCGCCAGTGATGCACGAAAAAGCCCAGGGACCAGTGCCAGGTCTCGTAGCTGCTGGCCAGGCGCAGGCCGTGACCGCGTCGCTGGCTGTTGACCGGGTCGTTGGACGTGGCGTCGGTATCGGACAGGAAGGACTGCTGGCGGCCGTCGAGCAGCAGGTCGTATTCCAGGCTGGTCGACAGCCGGGCTTCGACGCCCAAGTGTAGGCGGTGCGTCAGGCCCAAGGGCAGGTAGACGTACTGGCTACGGCGACGGTAGCCCTCGTCGCCGCTGCTCGTCAGGCCGCGCAGGTCGGTGCTGAGCCGGCGGTAGCCGATGCCGAAGTAGGGCGCGAGCAGCTGGGAACCCAGGGCATGGTCACGGCCTGCCGTGATGCGCGCCTCGGTGACCACGTCGGCGTTGCCGCCCTTGTTGCCGCGACTGGCGCTGCGGTAGTTGA
>JAYNNS010000108.1:6265-8674 GCA_038112835.1 Curvibacter sp.
ACCTTGTTGCCCTGCTGGTCGAAGGCCGCGCTGCCGCTGCCGGCCTGGTAGCGCAGGTTCATGATCTCGATGCCCAACTCGCTGCTGTCGAGCGAACGCAGCGAAACGGGCTGGGCCAGGGCGGTCAGGGGCAGCAGCAGGGGAAGGGACAGGAGGCGGGCGCGCATGATGGTCCAGGGAATTCGTGCCCCGGAATTTAGCAGCTTGCGCGCCCGACCGCGCCCGATCTCAGCGCAGCACCAGCACCGGGACGTGCGAGTGCGTCAGCACCTGCTGGGTCTCGCTGCCCAGCAGCAGGCGCTTGATGCCCTTGCGGCCGTGCGAGGCCATGACGATCAGGTCGCACTTGTTCTTCTTGGCCGTGGCGATGATGGCTTCGCTCACCAGGTCCGATTTGGCGATCACGGCCTTGGCCGTCACGCCCTTGGCCTTGGCGGCCTTGGCCACGGCATCCACCACGGCCTGGCCGTGTTCGGCCCACTGCTTTTCGATCTTGTTGATATCGCTCAGCGGCAGGGTCAGGCCGCCTTCGAAGTAGCTCTGCGGGTAGCGCGGCACCACCTTGAGAGCCACGAGCTCGGCGCCATTGTGCTGAGCCAGGGCGATGGCGTTGCTCACGGCCTTCTTGGAGAGGGTGCTGCCGTCGGTGGCGACGAGGATGCGCTGGTACATGGTGACTCCTGAAGTAGTTGTTGCGGTCCCTCTAGCTTACGTCATGGGCTTCTGCTATGGTCTTGATCCATATCAAGTAGGAGGCGGGTTCGGCCCGATAGGCTTGATGCCCATGAATTCTGCCAGTCTTGCCGCGTCGCCAGCATTGCCGGCCGGCGCGGCCGCAACGTCTGCCACAGGGGGAGCTGGCGAGGGGCTGCTGGACGATCCCCAGCTCTGGTCGGCGTTCAGCCGGCCGCTGCCCGGTGCCTCCGAAACCGCCGGCCACTGGGAATCGCACCTGCTGATCGAGGGCATGCACTGCGCGGCCTGTGCGCTCAATGTCGAGGACGCGCTGCGGCGCGTGCCCGGTGTGCAAAGCGCCAGCGTCAGCGCCGGCAGCCGGCGCGCCCGTGTGCTCTGGGATGCTGGGGCCGTGCGCCCCTCGGAATGGATGCAGGCTGTGCGCCGCGCCGGTTACCGGGCCGTGCCGGCACAGGATGCGCTGGCCGGTGAACGTCGCCGCCAGGAGACGCGCAAGGCCCTGTGGCGCTGGCTGGTGGCGGGCTTTTGCATGATGCAGGTCATGATGTATGCGTGGCCGGCCTATGTGGCCGAGCCGGGCGACCTCACGGCCGAGATGGAGCAGCTGCTGCGCTGGGCGTCCTGGGTCATCACGCTGCCCGTGCTTTTCTTCTCCTGCACGCCGTTCTTCGCGGCGGCCTGGCGCGACATCCTGCAGCGGCGCATCAGCATGGACCTGCCCGTGGCGCTGGGCATGGCCATCACCTTTGCGGTCAGCACGGCCGGCACCTTCGAGCCCCAGGGCATCTTCGGGCGCGAGGTGTATTTCGACTCGCTGACCATGTTCGTCTTCTTTCTGCTCACGGGCCGCTGGCTGGAGCAGCGCCTGCGCGAGCGCACCGCGGGCGCGCTGGACGCGCTGATGAACCGCCTGCCCGACAGCGTGCTGCGCCAGTGCGCCGACGGCGAGTTCGAGCGCGTGGCCGTGCACCGCCTGCGCCCGGGTGATGTGCTGCGCGTGTTGCCTGGCGAGTCCTTCCCTGCTGACGCCACCGTGCTCGAGGGCCAGACCCATGCCGACGAGGCCCTGCTCACGGGCGAATCCCGCCCCCTGCCGCGCGGCCCCGGTGCGACCGTGATCGCCGGCAGCCACAACCTGAGCGCCGCTGTGCTCGTGCGCGTGGAGCGCACGGGCGCCGACACGCGCTACGCCCAGATCGTGGCCCTGATGGAGGAGGCCGCGCAAAGCCGGCCGCAGCTGGCCCTGCTGGTGGACCGGCTGGCCCGTCCCTTCCTGATCGGCGTGCTGCTGGCGGCGGTCGGCGCCGCCGCCTGGTGGTGGCCGCAGGATCCGGGCCATGCCCTCATGGTGGCGGTGGCCGTGCTCATCGTCACCTGTCCCTGTGCGCTCTCGCTGGCCACGCCCGCGGCCATGCTGGCCGCGGCCGGCACCCTGGCGCGCCGGGGCGTGCTGGTGCGCCGGCTCGGTGCGCTGGAGGCGCTGGCGCAGGCCGACCTGGTGGTGTTCGACAAGACGGGCACGCTCACGCGCGACGCGTTGGTGCTGCAGGGCCTGCGCCAGCGCGAGGGCGCCACGCGTGCGCAGGTGCTGGCCCAGGCGGTGGCACTGGCGCGGCATTCCCTGCATCCGGTCTCGCGCGCCCTGCAGGCCACGGCCGAGGCCGAGGGCATCGCGCCCGCGCAGGCCGAGCAGGTGCAGGAGCAGGCGGGTTC
>JAYNNS010000109.1:0-8612 GCA_038112835.1 Curvibacter sp.
CCCTCTACATGGCCGACACGCCGCTGGACTGGCTGCTGCGCCTGGCCCTGCTGACCGGCAGCGCCTTGCCGGCCACGGTGTTCTGGCTCGTCGTGGCCTGCCTGTGCAAGCGGGCACTTGCCCGGCTGCCGCGCCCGGCGCAGTACGGGGCCGGCGTGGCCCTGGGCATGCTGGCCGGGCTCTACGGCTGCGGCATGCTGGAGCTGGCCGGGCAGCTGAGCCCGGCCCCCAGGATCGCCAGCGCCGCCAGCGGCGCCCTGCTGGCCGGGGTGCTGGTGGCGGTGCTGGCCCTGCGCGCGCGTGGACGCCTGCCGGCCGACACGGCGGCGCGCCTGTCCGAGCTGCAGTCGCGCATCCGGCCGCATTTCCTCTTCAACACGCTCAACAGCGCCATCGCCCTGGTGCGCGCCGAACCGGCCAAGGCCGAGGCCCTGCTGGAGGACCTGAGCGACCTGTTCCGCCATGCCTTGGTGGACCAGGGCGAATCGGTCACGCTGGCCGACGAGATCCTGCTGGCACGGCGCTACCTGGACATCGAGCAGGTGCGCTTCGGGGACCGCCTGCAGCTCGAGTGGGCGCTGGACGTCCAGGCCGAGGAGGCCCGCCTGCCCCCGCTGCTGCTGCAGCCCCTGCTGGAGAACGCCGTGCGCCACGGTGTGGAGCCCAGCCCCACAGGGGCGCAGATCCGCATCTCCACGCAGCGGCGCGGCTCCACGGTGGTCATCAAGGTGACCAATACCGTGCCCGCCGGTCCCGGCGCCCGGGGCCACGGCGTGGCGCTGGACAATGTGCGTGCGCGGCTGCGCCTGCTGCACGATGTGCAGTGCAGTTTCCAGACTGCCTACAAGGACGGGCTGTTCCAGGTCCGTATCGAGGTGCCCGCATGAGCCCGGCGCTGCGCACGCTCATCGTCGACGACGAGGCCCTCGCCCGCAGCCGGCTGCGCACCCTGCTGGGCGACTGCGCCACACCGGCCGCCAGCGTGGCGGGCGAGGCCGCCAACGCCACCGAGGCGGTGGAACTGCTGCGCCGCCAGGCCTATGACCTGGCCCTGCTGGACATCCACATGCCGGGCGCCGACGGCCTGACCCTGGCCCAGACCCTGCGCAGCCTGCCGCAGCCGCCGGCCCTGGTCTTCGTCACCGCCCATGCCGAGCACGCGGTGCAGGCCTTCGAGCTGGAAGCCGTGGACTACCTGACCAAGCCGGTGCGCCTGGAACGCCTGCAGCAGGCGCTGCAGAAAGCCGAGCGCCTGCTGCGCAGCCGCGGGGCGGCCGGCACGGACGCCACGGAAGAGATGCTGCTGATCCAGGAACGCGGCCGCACCGAGCGCGTGCCGCTGGCCGAGGTGCTGTACTTCAAGGCCGAGCTCAAGTACATCACGGTACGCACGCCGGCCAAGAGCTACATCCTGGACGGCGCCCTCAGCGAGCTGGAAGAGAAGTACGGCAGCCGCTTCCTGCGCATCCATCGCAACGCGCTGGTGGCACGGCGCGCCGTGCGCGCGATCGAGAAGCACGAGGACCCCGAGGAAGGGGAAGGCTGGGCCGTGCGCCTGAGCGGGATCACCGAGCTGCTTTCGGTCTCGCGCCGGCAGCTGGCGGCCGTGCGCGAGGCGATCGCCGCCAACTGACCGGGGCAGGAGCGCCGGCCTCAGGGGCGGATCACATCGGCGCCCGCGGGCGGCCTGAAGCGGAAGGTCTCGGGCGGCAGGCTCACGTTGAGCTGCACCTTGCTGAAGCTCAGCAGCGAGCGCTGGCCGAAGCTGTCGACGATCTCCAGCGCCGCGAGCTCGGCGGTCTTGCGGCCGCCCTGCTCCAGCTCACGCAGCCCCACGCGCACGCTCTGCACCTGGCCGTCACGCACACGCGGGGTGGCACGCACCCACTGCAGGCCCTCGCGCTCGGGCTCGTTGGCCAGCTCGTACTCGGCCTGCAGGGACTTGAGATCCGGCGCGGCGGCGATCAGCGCGGCCGGCGTGCTGCCCAGGGCGCTGGCCTGGGGCCGGGCCGTGACCTGGTTGAGGTCCGGGTCGTGCAGCCACAGGGTCTGGCCGTCGGCCACGATGGTCTGCGGCAGCGGCTTGCCGTAGACGAAGCGGAAGCGCCCGGGACGCTGGAACTCGAAGGTGCCGCTGGAGTGGCGCGTGCGCGCCGCCTGGCCCTCGCGCGGCGGCGAGGTCACGACCTGGCTGAACTCGGCCCGGCCGCTGGCGGCGGTCCGCAGGAAGAGTTCCAGCGCATCCAGGCCGTCGGCCCGGGCCGTGGCGCCGACAGCGATCAAAAGAAGAGCAAGCAGTTTTTTCATGGGAATCATTCGGCGCGTGCGGGCACCAGGATGTCGCGCTGGCCATTGGTGCTCATGGCGCTGACCAGGCCGGCCTTCTCCATGTCTTCCACCAGGCGCGCGGCGCGGTTGTAGCCAATTTTGAGGTGGCGCTGCACCAGCGAGATGCTGGCCTTGCGGTGCTTGAGCACGATCTCCACCGCCTGGTCGTACATGGGGTCCTTCTCGCCGCTGGGGCCGCCCTCGCCGGCCGGGCCGCCGTCCTCGCCGTCGACCGTACCGCCTTCGAGCACGCCCTCGATGTAGTCGGGCTCGCCCTGGCTCTTGAGGTAGCTCACGACGCGGTGCACCTCGTCATCGGAGACGAAGGCGCCGTGCACGCGGATGGGCAGGCCGGTGCCGCTGGCCATGTAGAGCATGTCGCCCATGCCCAGTAGGGCCTCGGCGCCCATCTGGTCGAGGATGGTGCGGCTGTCGATCTTGCTGCTGACCTGGAAGGCGATGCGCGTCGGAATGTTGGCCTTGATCAGGCCGGTGATCACGTCCACGCTGGGGCGCTGGGTCGCCAGGATCAGGTGGATGCCGGCAGCGCGCGCCTTCTGCGCCAGGCGCGCGATCAGCTCCTCGATCTTCTTGCCCACGACCATCATCAGGTCGGCCAGTTCGTCGATGATGACCACGATGTGCGGCAGGCGATCCAGCGGCTCGGGCGATTCGGGCGTGAGGCTGAAGGGGTTGTAGATGAACTGTTCCTTGGCCTTGGCCTCGTCGATCTTGTGGTTGTAGCCCGCCAGGTTGCGCACGCCCAGCTTGCTCATGAGCTTGTAGCGGCGCTCCATCTCTGCCACGCACCAGTTCAGGCCGTGCGCGGCCTGCTTCATGTCGGTGACGACGGGCGCGAGCAGGTGCGGGATGCCCTCGTAGACCGACATCTCCAGCATCTTGGGGTCGATCATCAGCAGGCGCACGTCGCGCGCCTCGGCCTTGTATAGGAGCGAGAGGATCATGGCGTTGATCCCCACCGACTTGCCCGAGCCCGTGGTGCCGGCCACCAGCACGTGCGGCATCTTGGCCAGGTCGGCCACGACCGGGTTGCCCACGATGTCCTTGCCCAGGCCCATGGTCAGCAGGGACTTGGCCTCGTTGTAGGCCTGCGAGCCCAGGATCTCGGACAGGCGGATGGACTGGCGCTTGGCATTGGGCAGCTCCAGCGCCATGTAGTTCTTGCCCGGGATGGTCTCGACCACGCGGATGGAGACCAGGCTCAGGCTGCGCGCCAGATCCTTGGCCAGGCCCACGATCTGCGAGCCCTTCACGCCGGTGGCGGGCTCGATCTCGTAGCGCGTGATCACGGGGCCGGGCTGGGCCAGCACCACGCGCACCTCGACACCGAAGTCCTTGAGCTTCTTCTCGATCAGGCGGCTGGTCATCTCCAGCGTCTCGGACGAGACCGTCTCCTGCCGGCCCTGGGCGCCGTCGAGCAGGTCCACCTGCGGCAGCTTGGAGTCGGGCAGGTCGGCGAACAGCGGCTTCTGGCGCTCCTTGGCCACGCGCGTGCTCTGCGGCACCTCGACCATGACGGGCTCGATCAGCACGGGCGGCGCATGGTGCTCGATGATCTCCTCGCGCTCCTCCAGCACCCCTTCCTCGCGTTCGCGCGCGGCCTGCTGGCCCAGGGCCAGGTCCTGCGCGAGCTCGCGGCGGGCGCGGCGCGCATCGATGAAATCCTGCACCGCGGCGCCGATGCGCTCGGCCACATGGCCCCAGGAGAAACGGAAGACGAGCGCCATGGCCAGCACCCACAGGCCGATGGCCAGCAGGGCCGAGCCCGTCACGCCCAGCCAGTGCATGGCCAGCGGCCCGACCCAGTAGCCCAGCACGCCGCCCGCGTGACCGCCGGGCAGGCGGGCCTCCAGGCTGTGGAAGCGCGACCATTCGATCGCCGTGCTGGCCAGCAGGAGCAGCACCAGGCCGATCCAGAAACTCCAGCGGCTGGCCACGAAGCGCGCCAGACGCGAGGGGCGGGGCGCCCCCTCCTCCACCAGTTCGGGACCGCGCAGCCAGCGCGCCAGCGCCGACAGCCAGCCCCGCACCGCGGCGGCAAAACACCACCAGACCGAGAAGCCGAAGAGGTAGTAGCTCGCGTCGGCCAGCCGTGCACCGAGCTGGCCCCCGCGGTTGCGCACCGGGCCGCCATCGCCCGAGGTCGACCAGGCGGCATCCAGCGGGTTGTGGGTCAGCAGCGCCAGCAGCCAGTAGGCCAGCAGCACGAAGCTGATGAAAAGCAGCACCTCGCCGGCCAGGCGGCTGCGGCCACTGCGCGGGGGCGCCGCGGCGCCGGAGTCGTCGGAGTTGAGCGTGTGGAGTCGGTAGGTCATGTATCGGGATCAGGCCCGCAGGGGGCACGGCCGCCTCAGCGCGGCTTGGAGCGGCGTTCCTTGACGTGCATGGCCCCGCCCTCGAGCGGGGTCACGAAGCCCTGCTCCTCGAAGTCCTTCATCACGCGGCTGACCATCTCGCGCGAGGCGCCCACCATCTTGGCGATGTCCTGGCGCGAGAGCTTGTCACGGATGATCATGTCGCCGGCCGGCGCGGCCTTGGCCATGTCGAGCAGCACATTGGCCACACGGCCATAGACACTCATCAGGGCCAGTGAGCCGATCTTGCGGTCGGCATGGCGCAGGCGCTGCACGAGGCCGCGCATGATGCCGTAGGCCATGGGCGCGCTCTCGGCCAGGCTGCGCAGGAACTCCACGCGGCCCAGCTCGAGCACGTCGGTCTGGGCCTCGGCCTCGACAGAGGCGGAATGCACGTCGTTGTCCAGCAGGCTCATCTCGCCGAAATAGTCACCGGCCTGGAGGGTGGCCAGGATGACCTCGCGGCCGTTGCTGCTGTCGGTCATGAGCACGCGCGCACGACCCGAGAGGATGATGGACAGCGCGTCGGACTTCTGCCCCTGGGTCACCACGCGCTCGCCGCGCTTGACCCGACGCTTGACCACGGAGCCGGCCAGGGCGTGGAGCTGCTCTTCCGACAGCATCGAAAACAGGGGAACCCGGCGCAACAAATCCTGATTGGTCAACATTGACATAGATCGGCCACTCTGCGCGTGCGTTGATGAGTTCTTACAATGGCACGGTCCCGGTGTCGCCGGCTCCCCCCTGTGCCAGGGCCGCGGCACGGTACGCGGCGCCCTGATTATTGACCAAAAGACTCACTCCCAAGCCAAGGTTCACAGAATGTCGCAGAACAAACACGCCAAGGTCCTGATCCTCGGTTCCGGCCCCGCCGGCTACACGGCTGCCGTGTACGCCGCACGCGCCAACCTCAACCCGGTGCTGGTCACCGGCATGGCCCAGGGCGGCCAGCTCATGACCACGACCGAGGTCGACAACTGGCCCGCCGACGTGGACGGCGTGCAGGGCCCGGACCTGATGCAGCGCTTCCTGGCCCATGCCGAGCGCTTCAAGACCGAGATCGTCTACGACCACATCAACAAGGTCGACCTGAGCCAGCGCCCCTTCACGCTCACCGGCGACAGCGGCACCTACACCTGCGATTCGCTGATCATCGCCACTGGCGCCTCGGCCAAGTACCTGGGCCTGCCCTCGGAGCAGGCCTTCATGGGCCGCGGCGTCTCGGGCTGCGCCACCTGTGACGGTTTCTTCTACCGCGACCAGGTGTGCTGCGTGGTCGGCGGCGGCAACACCGCCGTGGAAGAGGCGCTCTACCTCTCCAACATCGCGAGCAAGGTCTATCTGATCCACCGCCGCGACAAGTTCAAGGCCGAGCCCATCCTGGTCGACAAGGTCATGGACAAGGTCAAGGCCGGCAAGATCGTGCTCAAGACCTTCAAGGTGCTGGACGAGGTGCTGGGCGACGACAGCGGCGTGACCGGCGTGCGCCTCAAGAGCACGGTGGACGGCAGCACCGAAGACCTGGCACTCAAGGGTGCCTTCATCGCCATCGGCCATGCCCCGAACACCGAGATCTTCCAGGGCCAGCTCACCATGGAGAACGGCTACATCGTGACCCAGGGCGGCCTCAAGGGTTTTGCCACCCAGACCTCGGTGCCCGGCGTCTTCGCCGCCGGCGACGTGCAGGACCACGTCTACCGCCAGGCCATCACCAGCGCCGGCACGGGCTGCATGGCGGCACTGGATGCCCAGCGGTTCCTGGAGCAGGAGGCGTAGCCTCCTGCTCCAGGAACCGGAGGCTACGCCTCCGGCCTCCCCAGGCTCCGCTCCCTACGTTCGCTACGCCATCCCCTCCTGCTTCGCGCAGGGGCACACCCAGCGGCCCGGCAAAGCCGGTTCCGCGGGTGCTCCCGAATAGGCCGGCGCTGCGCGCGGCCCGGTGGCCCTAACCCTGGTCTCCGGAATTTGGCTATAATCACAGGCTTTGCTGGGTTTCCCGGCATTCCATGGGTTACCGCCACCCTACCCTTTGAGGAAATCTGGCGAGGTGAGGCGCTCACGTCAGTGACCGCCGTTTTAAGAAAGCGAAGTGTCCTCATGGCACGCGTATGTGACGTCACGGGCAAGGGCCCGATGGTCGGGAACAATGTTTCCCACGCCAACAACAAAACCAAGCGCCGGTTCCTGCCGAACCTGCAATACCGCCGTTTCTGGGTCGAGTCCGAGAACCGCTGGGTCCGTCTGCGCGTTTCCAGCGCCGCCCTGCGTCTGATCGACAAGAATGGCATCGACTCCGTGCTCGCCGACCTGCGTGCACGTGGCCAGGCATAAGGAGTAAGCACCATGGCTACCAAAGGCGGACGCGAAAAGATCAAGCTGGAATCCACGGCCGGCACCGGTCACTTCTACACGACCAGCAAGAACAAGAAGACCATGCCCGAGAAGATGGCGATCATGAAGTTTGATCCCAAGGCTCGCAAGCACGTCGAGTACAAGGAAACCAAGCTGAAGTGATTCAGCCCGGCTCCTGAAGAACAGCCCGCCTCGTGCGGGCTTTTTCATGGCCGTCTGCGCGCATGACCCTGGCAGGGACTCTGATTTATTTGTAATGAGAATTATTATTATTACAATGCACTCCATGGCAAACCGCCATGCCGAACGGAGCCCTTCATGTCCTGCCCCGACCACGATCCGACCCCACCCTGCCTCGAAGCCCTGGTGGCCGGCACCTTTGCGCTGATGACCTGCTGGGCCGCCCCGGCCCAGGACGCCAGCACGCCCACCCGCCACCAGCGCACGCTGATGGCGCGCAAGATCGTCTCCAACCTCTTCTTCCTCAAGCACCACCCCCATGCCAGCCCCGGCCTGCGCCAGGTGATGGCGCGCGCGCATGAACGCTGGGTGCTGGTGTCCGAATCGGCCGGTGACGCCTCGGTCGTGACGCGCCCGGGCGATCCGCTGGCGGCCCTGCCGGCCGGCGGCCTGCTGCACTGAGGAGGCCGTGATGTGCCAGCAGCGCAGCCGCACCATCCCCTACGCCCAGCCACCCCGAGCAGCCACCCCGGCCGCGCTGCCCCCCTCCTGCAGCGGTTCACGCCGGCGCCGGCTTTGGGAACTCGACGGCCACGCCTACTGCCCGGTCATCGGGGTGTGCCTGCCCCTGGCCCAGTTGCGCAAGCTGGCGGACAAGGCCTGGGACCGCCAGCCACCGCATGACGACTACGAACTGCACTGCCTGGCCGTGACCGAATGCCGGCGACGCTCTGCGCTGGCCGAAGCGGTGCAGAAGGAACTGGAGAGCCGCTACGCCCTGGTGCTGCGCGCAGCGCAACCGCTCAAGTCGACGGAGGCCCTGGGCCGCTGGTGGGACGACTGCCGCGCCGGCGCCGACTGGGCCGGCGCGCTCTGGGCTGCGCTGACGCACCCGCGTTGCAACGCCGCGCTGGAACACCGCATCCTGGGCGAGGTGCACATGCTGCAGCACCAGGTGGGCATGGCCTGCCGCGCCGACCTGGGCCGGCTGGAAGCCCTGCACGAGGAAAACGCCATCCTGGCGCGCGAACTGGCAGGCGCCCAGGCGCGCAGCCAGCAGCAGACGGTCCATTACAGCGCCCGGCTGGAAGAGCAGCAGGCCATCGGTCTGCGGCTGCGGGCCGAGCTGGTCCAGGCCCAGACGCGGCTGCACCAGCAGCAGGAACAGCTGGATCTGCTGTTGGCCAGTACCCCCGACCTCGCCGGGCGGCAGGAACTGGCGCAACGCTGCCGGCAACAGGAAGAACAGCTGCAGGCCTTGCAGCGCCAGCTGCAGCAGGCCCGCCAGGCAGCCGAGCGCCAACCCCAGCGGGCCGAGGCCCTGCAGCCGCCGGGGCCGCGCAACCCGCTGCCCGCCCCGCCCGGGCCGGCCCCCCC